>WGBF01000325.1 GCA_015494485.1 bacterium
TGGAAACGTACGAATTTACCATTAAGGAAATTTTCGAAAAAGAGATTCCCGAGCTGGACGATGAGTTTGTGGAAAGTCTGGGGCAGGACGATTACAAAACGGTGGAAGAATTCCGAGCGGCAGTGGAAAAGATGTTGCGGGAAGACCTGGAACGCCGCACCCGGGAAGTATTTGAAAACCGCCTGATTGACGAAGCGCTCAAAGAAAATCCCTTCGATGTACCGGAAAGCATGGTGGATCACTATTTGCACCATGTGGTGGAAGATTTTAAACAGCAGATGGGTAATCAGAAAATTGATGAAGAGGCCATTCGCCAGAGTTACCGGCCGGTGGCGGTTCGCAATATTCGGTGGTACATTTTAAGCCGCAAAATTGCAGAGGCCGAAGGACTGGAAGTGACCCAGGAAGAAATTGAAAAGGTAATTGATGAGGATCCCCGTATTCCTGCCGATCAGAAAGAACAATTGAAGAAAGACAGTCATTTTATCGGTCACCTGGTCGATGACTTATTGGGTAAAAAGATTTTGGATTTTCTGGCCGAACATGCCGAGGTAACCGAAGTACTCCCGGAGGGGGTTACTGAAAAAGATGTTGCCGAAGGAACGGAAACAAAACCCAAAAGTAAAAGCAGAGGAAAATCAAGCAAGAAGAAAGAAACAAAATCGTCGAAAAAGAAAGAAAATAAACGAGATCAACAGGAGGGATAAATTTTTATGGCATTAGTTCCCATAGTCGTTGAACAAACCGGACGGGGTGAGCGGGCATACGATATTTATTCCCGCTTGTTAAAAGAACGTATTATTTTTCTGGGAACCCCCATTGATGACAATATCGCCAGCTTAATTGTGGCACAAATGTTGTTCCTGGAAGCAGACGATCCGGAGAAGGATATTCACCTGTACATTAACAGCCCGGGCGGCGTGGTGACTGCCGGGATGGCCATTTACGATACCATGCAGTATATTAAACCGGATGTGGTGACATATTGCATCGGGCAGGCGGCCAGTATGGGCGCAATTTTGCTTGCCGGGGGTACCAAAGGCAAACGTTTTGCCCTGCCGCACAGCCGCATTATGATTCACCAACCTCTGGGTGGGGTGGAAGGCCAGGCCGCGGACATTGAAATTCATGCCCGCGAAATTTTAAAAATCCGCCAGAAGCTCAATGAAATTTTGGCGGAACGCACCGGCCAGCCCATCGAAAAAATTGAGAAAGATACGGATCGGAATTTCTTTATGACGGCGCAGGAAGCCAAAGATTACGGCTTAATTGATAAAATTCTGATGCGCCGAACCGATGAAAAGTAAAAACATAAGGTTACTACATGCCGGGTAAAAAAGATTACACCGATGAATTACAATGCGCCTTTTGTGGTCGGCGGGCCCATCAGGTGAACCAGATTATTACCGGGATTTCTGCCAGTATTTGTGACGAATGCATTCGCAGTGCCACGGAAATTTTGCGGAATTCCCGCTTTGAACAAATGCAATCCGGGGAATTCAAATTGCCCAAACCCCGGGAAATCAAGGCGTTTCTGGACCAGTACGTGGTGGGCCAGGATAAGGCCAAAATTGCCCTTTCGGTAGCGGTGTACAATCACTACAAACGCATTACCTACGGTAGCCTGGATGATGATGTGGAAATTGAAAAAAGCAATATTCTGTTAATTGGCCCCACCGGGGTTGGAAAAACCCTGCTGGCCCAAACCTTAGCCCGGCTGTTGCATGTGCCGTTTTCCATTTCCGATGCCACCACCCTGACGGAAGCGGGGTATGTGGGAGAAGACGTGGAAAATATTCTGGTACGATTGTACCATGCGGCCAATTTCGATGTGGAAGCGACGGAACGGGGTATTGTGTACATCGATGAGGTGGACAAAATTGCCCGCAAATCCGGTAGCCCTTCCATTACGCGGGATGTTTCCGGGGAAGGAGTTCAGCAGGCGCTGTTAAAAATTCTGGAAGGTACCGTTTCGGCAATTCCTCCCAAAGGTGGGCGTAAGCATCCCGAAGCGCCCATGGTGCACATCAACACCCGCAATATTTTGTTTATTTGCGGTGGCGCCTTTGATGGCCTGGAGGACATCATCCGCCGGCGGATTGGGCAAAAAGCCATTGGTTTTTCCGCCAAATTGCAGGATAAAGAAATGCTCCATTCCTCCCGCATTTTTGACTACGTGGAACCGGAAGATTTGATTGAATACGGGTTGATTCCGGAACTGGTGGGTCGCTTACCGGTAGTGGTCGGTTTACAGGATTTGACGGAAAATGAGTTGCTGGCGATTCTGGTAGAACCCAAAAATTCCTTGATTAAACAATACAAAAAACTGTTTGAACTGGAAGGCATTGAATTAAAATTCACCGAAAAAGCGCTGCGGGAAATTGTAAAACTGGCCCAAAAACGCAAAACCGGAGCGCGGGGATTGCGCAGTATTCTGGAAGAGGTGATGCTGGATGTAATGTTTAAAGTGCCTTCCATGGAAAATGTACGGGAATGCCTGATTACCGAGGATGTTATTACCGGCAAGGCAGAACCCATTTTGAAGATGGACAATTCCAGGCAGTCCGCCTGAGTCCAGAATGATGTTTAACCGAAATAACGATCATTGATGAGCGAAAAAGAAGAAGTTCAGACCATACTGAAGGGTGACGACGTTGTGGAAATTCCGGGCACCCTTCCACTAATTGCCATCCGTGACCAGATTGTTTACCCCTACAGCGTTGTCCCGCTAATTATTGGACGGGAAAAGTCCCTGCGGGCGCTGGGGCATTCTGCGGAAACGGACGACATGGTGCTGCTGGCCGCCCAGAAAAACCCCGATGAAGAGAACATTACCGCGCGGGACATTTACCGCACCGGCACCGTAGCACGGGTGTTGCAGGTAATGGAACTGCCCAATGGCTTGCTGAAAGTAGTGGTAGAGGGTATTATTCGGGCGAAAATCAAACGCTTCCGTCGCAATCCGGCCTTTTTTCAGGTAGAGGTGGATGTGTTTGAAGAAAGCGAGGAGCTGGACGCCGCCAGCAGTAAAAAACTGGAGCAAATGCTGCTCCTGTTCGAAGAATACACCCGGGTGGTTTCCGATTTACCGGAAGAATTAAACGAACACATCAAGCAGCAGGGCGATCCGTACCGGATGATTGACTTTGCGGCCCTGCACGTTCAGGCGCCCCTCCAGGAAAAACAAAAACTGCTGGAAGAAACCGACATCAATCGCCGGCTGGACATTTTACTGACCATGCTGGAAGGGCGGATTGGCGTGGAGCGACTGCGGGCGGAAATAGACCAGCAGGTGCAGGAAAATTTGTTGAAGAACCAGCGGGATTACTACCTGCAGGAAAAATTGCGCATTATTAAACAGGAGCTGGGGGAAGAGGAAGAACCGGAATCGCCCGAAATTCAAAAATTAACCGAGGCGGTTCGTAAGGCGGGGATGACCAAACATGCCCGTGCAAAAGCCGAAGAAGAACTGGCCAAGCTGCGCAAAATTCCGCCTTTTTCGCCGGAATATTCCGTAATTCGCAACTATCTGGATTGGCTGATTCAGGTGCCCTGGAAAAAACGCACCCGAGATGAACTGGATATTAAAAAAGTGAAGAAAATTCTGGATGCGGACCACTACGGGCTGGAAAAACCCAAGGAACGAATTGTGGAATTTCTGGCGGTTTTGCAGCGGGTGAAATCCCTGAAAGGCCCTATTTTGTGCTTTGTGGGCCCCCCCGGGGTTGGCAAAACCAGTCTGGGGCGTTCCATTGCTCGGGCCATGGGCCGCAAGTTTGTTCGCATTTCTCTGGGCGGTGTGCGGGACGAGGCAGAAATCCGGGGACATCGGCGTACCTACATCGGATCCATGCCGGGGAAAATTATTCAATCCATGAAACGCGCCGGTACCGTTAACCCGGTCTTCCTGCTGGATGAAATTGACAAGATGAGCTATGATTTCCGCGGGGATCCTTCCGCCGCACTCCTGGAAGTTCTGGACCCCGAGCAGAATAAAACGTTCAATGACCACTATCTGGAAGTGGATTACGACCTGTCCAATGTGTTCTTTATTACCACGGCCAACGTGCGCAGCGATATCCCCCTGCCGCTGCAGGAC
>WGBF01000326.1 GCA_015494485.1 bacterium
GTGTTTTTATACTTAATGGAGACAGCAGCATAATGACAGAAGCACCGGTTGTATTGGCGAAAGACTTGACACGAAAGTTTGGCGATTTCATAGCGGTAAATCGGGTGAGTTTAACCGTCTATCGTGGGGAAATCTTCGGGTTTTTAGGTGCCAATGGTGCTGGTAAAACCACCCTTATCCGCATGTTGTGCGGATTACTGGAACCTACGGAAGGAGAAGCGCAGGTCGCCGGGTACGATGTTCGGCGGGAAAGCGAACGGGTGAAGTTTAACATTGGGTACATGAGTCAGCGATTTTCGCTGTATGAAGACCTTACGGTGGAAGAAAACATCGATTTATTTGGCGGGCTGTACCGTGTGCCGCCATCGGTTTTGAAGGAGCGGAAGCAGGAATTGTTACGAACATACCGCCTGGAGAAGTTTGCTAAAACCATGACGCGGGACCTCCCTTTGGGGTTTAAACAGCGGTTGGCGCTGGGGACCGCTTTGCTACACGATCCGCCCATCGTCTTTCTGGACGAACCCACATCCGGCGTGGACCCCAAATTTCGTCGGGCATTTTGGGATCGTATTCATGAGTTGGCCCGAAGTGGCAAAACGGTGTTTGTGACCACCCATTTTATGGATGAAGCGGAATACTGCCACCGGGTTTCGATTATGCACGCCGGGAAACTAATCGCCCTGGACTCCCCAAGCACCTTAAAAGCACAGTATGGGGCACCCACCATGCAGGTCCTGTTTATTCAATTGATTGAGCAACAAATTAAGGAGGGCAGGGCGTGAAGGCAGGTATCAAGCGGACGGCAGCTATTGCCGGAAAAGAATTGTGGCACATTTTGCATGACCCCCGAAGTCTGGTAATCATATTTATGCTACCGGTTATCCAGCTGGTGATGTTTGGATACGCCCTGAATTTTGAAATTCAGAATGTCGATATTGCTGTGATCAATTATGACACATCTCATTTTTCAAAAGAATTAATAGATGATTTTAAAGGCAGTCGTTTTTTTACGGTGTTTTTTCCGGACATTTTACCCCAACAGGCGGATAGGCTTTTCCTGGAACGAAAAGCACGTGCAGTGCTGATTATTCCCTCGGACTTTGGGCGTAAACTGGAACGTAAAAAGGATGTTTCCCTTCAAGTACTGATTGACAGTGCCGACCCCAATGCTGCTCAGCATATTCGAAATTATGTTACGACTGTAGTGAGACAATTTAATACAAAGCATAACCGGACCGTCCGGCTGCCGTTTGATGTGCGTAGTACAATCTGGTTCAATCCGGAATTAAAAAGTGCCTACTTTTTTGTACCCGGCATTCTGGCCTTAATTCTGGTAATGATTTCGGCCCTTCTCACCTCGGTAGCGGTTGCACGGGAAAAGGAAACGGGCACGTTGGAACAATTGCTGGTTTCGCCGGTTAATCAGTACGAAATTGTCCTGGGCAAGGTGTTACCCTATATTGGTCTGGCCTTCCTGGATGCATTGGTAATTTTGCTAATTGGCATTTTTCTTTTTGATGTTCCCTTTATGGGGAGTATGGTGGTGTTACTTTCCATTACCCTGCTTTATATTATTACGGCACTGAGCTTGGGGATCATGATCTCTACCATTGCCCCGACCCAGCAGGTGGCGATGATGATGGCGCAGTCCTCTACGCTGTTGCCGACCTTGTTTTTATCCGGTTTTATTTTCCCGCTGGAAAGTTTGCCGAAAGCACTTCAATATATTAGTTACATTGTGCCTGCGCGTTACTACTTGCCGGTGGTACGGGGTGTTATGTTAAAAGGGAATACGTTTGGGGATTTATTGGTGCCGGTGGCCTTCCTGGGAGGTTTAGCGGTAATATTACTGGTCATAGCCATGAAACGATTTAAAATGGGACTGGAGTAGTGATGCAAACTATACGGGCAATGATGCGAAAAGAATTTTTGCAGGTGTTCCGCACCCGCGAAATGATTATGCTGTTGGTGGTGTTACCGTTAATTCAATTAATTGTTCTGGGCCACGCCATTACCACCGAAGTGAAGCACTTAAAACTGGTGGTTCTGGATCAGGATAATTCTCAAATCAGCCGGCAGTTGATTCAAGCTTTCCGGCATACGGACCGGTTTGATTTTAAAGGATACGTGGCCAGTGAAGAAGATGTGGGAGATTACCTTCGGCGCTGGGAGGCCCAGATTGCTATCATTATTCCGGTTCATTTCCAGCGGGATTTGAGGGCGGGTAAAGCACCAGCGGTTCAATTGGTTCTGGATGGTATTGATGGCAATGCGGCAGGAATTGCCGGAGGCTACGCTGCAGGTATCCTGAAGGAATTTGTGGCAACCATAGCCCCTGATTTGCCATTACAGGTAAAGAAGCGTTTGCAGGGATCAGTAGGGCAGGTAACTCTGCGGGAACGGATGTGGTACAACCTGAATCTGGACAACGCCTTTTTTATGAT
>WGBF01000327.1 GCA_015494485.1 bacterium
AACTCACCCCCTGGCCCCCTCTCTTTCGGGGAAAGAGAGGGGGAAGAAAGAAACCGTCCTGGAGGGAGGGGCTGCCCATAACCCATGGGCTTTAGCCATGGGAATGGGGAAAATCCCCTCCACACCCCCACGTCCCGGCGGAACTATTGAAACGGGCCGGAGCTGTATAAAAAAAATAAACCGCCGCCGAAAAAATATTTGACATTTTCCATGCTGTATTGTAACATAAAACCAGCCTACCTGGAGGCGAGGGGAAATCACACGGTGTCAAGGGATTGGGGTTGGAGAAATTATGACGGAGTAGTGGTATGCACTCCGGAATTTATTTTAGACTTGACGTATTTGCACAAAATACAGTAATCTGTTTCGCGTTTCGCGTTTCGCGTTTCGCGTTTCGCGTTGGCTATGGGTTCGAGTATTGCACCCCCGCCCATTTTCCCATTCTTGGGATGCTGGTTCCATATCCCCTTGCCTTGTTCTGCTTTACCATAACAAGGGGCCCCCCCGTAACGGATTGACGCCCGTTTTTCTCTATCCCGAAACCCAAAAACAAACAGGATAAATCTCATGGTTCGAATGCTATTATGGATAACCGCGATAAGTTTAATTGTGGCTTTCTCCTGCGAGCGCCTCACGCAACCGCGCCTGGGCGGGGGAGCATTTACCCTGCAGGAAGCCGCTACCCTGGTGACGGAAAGCTACCTGCGCTTACATGCCGGGCAGGTGGTGCCCGGTAGCACCCTGCGGGTGTACCGCAATGGAGAAAAGCTGTGGCAAAAGCCCTACACGGAGGCGGACTCCATTGTGTATGACAGCACCCTGGCACCGGCGCACACCTACACCTACCGGGCGGAATTGTGGTCTGGTAGCCGGCAACTGGCCCGTAGCAATGCGGTAACGGTAACCACCCTGGATACCACCAGTCATGATTTTGAGTGGGAAATCATTGAATTCCCCAGCCCGTATGGCAGCGGAGCGCTGTATGATGTGGCAATAATTAACGAAAACGACATCTGGGCAGTCGGGGAGATTTACAGTGATAGCACCCAGCCCTGGTTGCCCTACAATGGGGTGCACTGGGATGGAGAAAAATGGGAGTTGAAGCGGATTTTTGTAGAATACAGAGGACAGCCTAATTTGGCACCCTTGGAAGGTATATTTGCATTGTCGGGCGGTCAAATTATTTTTACAAGTGGACTTCCTTATCTACCGGACAATGGTCGGTGGAAACTTTATCATTTATGGGATATGGGAGTACTTAGGCAAAATGATGGCAGTGTAAATTGTATTTGGGGCACTTCAATTGATAATCTGTATTTTGCAGGAAGGAAAGGTACTATCGTCCACTACGACGGCAGCAGTTGGCGGCGGATCGAGAGCGGGACGGAAGAACGCGGAAATGATGTGTGGGGATATGTTCACCCCGATGGAAATTATTCTGTCTTCTTTGCATTCTCGGATTCCTACAAACCGGGTCGCCATGTGCTTTTAACATTAGATAATGGGAATTCCCTGGAAAGCCTCGATTGGCCGGATAGCGTGTATATTGAATCCATCTGGACCGATAGTCCGCGATATCTGTTTGCCTGTGGTTCAGGGGTCTGGCAGCGCGGCCCATTGGGGTGGCGTAAATACCAGAATCTACCAAATGTATTTCGGGAGCGGATTCGTGGAAGTGGTGTGAACAATATACTTGTTGTTGGACACTATGGGCAGATTCTTCATTATAACGGGAAGGACTGGCGGGTTTTTCAATTCAATCCGGAGATTGGCATCCTAATGGGTCTGGCAATGAAGGGAAGTCTCGTATATGCTGTGGGCGTGGCCCTGAATACCCATCGGGTATTTATCATCAAAGGCATTCAACAAATGTAGGGAGGAAAAAAACAATGAAAGCGTTGGTGATAAGTTTGTTAATATTAATGTTTGTTCCGGGATTATTTGCACAACCGCGTAAGATTACGCCGGAAGTTATCCGTAAATTTAAAGACACCCATCCCGGGGTGGATGTGGATGCGTTGTTACAATTTATTGACCGGGAGAAGCGTAAATGGGTGAGACGGCACCAGGCAGCCTTGAAACGAGCAAAACAATTGGGCCTGCCGATTCGATTTCGTTCCCGAGATGGGCGGATAGCGGAATTGCAATATTTTGAAGGTAGAATGCCGGTGTATTATATGGCGTTCAGCATAAGCCCCCGGCGTGCCAGAACCCGAAACAATCTGCAGAAAGCTCCCCGGAAGCACGGGAAAACAGATGGAGTAAATCGAAAAGGTAAATACAAAATCGAAACAGAGAGGTGAGATAAATCCGGTTGCTTTTGAAAAATTAACGCGGTCATTCATGAGCGAACCGCCTTTGGTTCGAAGCCCCTTATTGCTGAGATGTTTCGTTGATGCTTAACATGATATCGTGCTGCGGGGTCATTATTAAATGGAGCGCTTGCGGGGCGAAAATCCCTTCCATTCTATCCGATACACCCGCTTGATATTCTTACCCCACCTTCGGCGGGATTCAAAATGATGCAGCCGTTCCATGTCATTCTGGAGCGGAGCGTTAGCGAAGCGAAGAATCTCTGCAGCGGCGATGTTCCGCTGGTATTCAGCAGAAAACCCTGTCCCCAGGATCGCCAACATTCATTTTGACGTTTTTGCCTTGAAACCGCCACGTACGCAAAGGGCGCCAAGAAAAGAAGAATACGTTGCACATACCTTTGTATTAAAAAACTGTTTCGCTCCTTCAGAGCTTTAATCTTCTTGTGGTTTGTCTTTACCCAGGGCTTCACCCTGGGCTGCCCGTGTTTGACCCCTAAGGGGTCTGGCTTGCTGGTAAAAATTGTGAAAAGACAGAGAAAAATGAAGAGCGCGAAGCGCTCGCACACA
>WGBF01000328.1 GCA_015494485.1 bacterium
TTGGAAATCATCGCCTGATGTTCCGTGGTAATTTCCGGTGCCAGATCCGATGCCCGCTGGAACAGGTTTTTCAAATTGGTAGCCAGCGCTTCCACTTTGAGGTCATCTTCCGGGTAAATTTCGTTGATGACCTCAATATCTGCCATAAAGAAGGGCTCCGTCTGTACAAATTCTTTTACTCTGAACCGACTGATGCCCTGAATAAAAGCGCTTTTGCTGCCATCGGGTAAATCAATGACCTTCAAAATTTTGGCAATAGTACCAATGGTGTATAAATCATCCGGCGACGGATCGTCGATGGCACCTTCCTTTTGCGCCACGACCCCAATGAGGGTATTTTCCCGCAGGGCATGCTCAATCAGGCGCAGCGATTTGGGGCGCCCGATTGCCAACGGTATAAATTGGTGCGGGAAAAATACCGTATTCCGCACCGGAATAATAGGTATCCGTTCCGGAATTTCCAGTTCAAATTCCTTCTTTTCCATATATAATCACCCCTTTTTTTCGTATTAATCCATGTAATGAATTTCAATCCATTCGTTTTTGGATCGATTCATGGCTTTGCGCAATTGCCAGGCGGCATAAATGAATACGGCGCCAATTACCAGCAGCATCCCGGCAATGAGTGCCACTAAAATTTCAGGCACCAAAATAATCAGGATAGCTGCCAGAATAAAAAAGACCCCGTACAAAAATAACGTCATCCAATCAAAATCCTGAATGTATGTATGAATAATGTTCCACATAAGAATTACCTCACATTAGTTTTTGCCAAACTTTGCAATACAAATACAATGCCATTCTTTATCTTATGAAATACCGATAGATTTAAAAAGTTCCCCGGAACAGCCCGAACGCAACGTATGTCAAAATGGCTTGTGTTGGTGGATTTCCTGCCACAATCGCCCGAATGCTGACGAATTTGAAGGTGCGGAAAATTTTCTTAATGCTTTCACTTCATTGCAGAAAACAATTATTTTAATCGAAAAGTACAGGACGGGCATGTATCGGGAATCCCTGAAGCCACTGGTGGCGGTGATAAACTGGTTGTTTTCGCTGGTCAGCATATTGGTTATTGTATCGCTGGTGCTGGAATACGGTTTTTACCCCTCTCCGGAAACCCGTTTTATCCTCCATCGCGTGAATGTGTTCATATTGTGGTTTTTTGTGTTGCAGTATTTTGTTCGGTTGGCGGCTGCCCGGCAACCGCTGGAGTTTGTCCGCGTGCGCTGGTTTGAAAGTGTGCTGATAGCCATCATCGTTGTGGAAATGGTTTTTATTGGAAGCCGCATTGGATGGACTCAATTCAACCGCTTTTTGTTTGGTAAAGAAATTCTGGATTTAACCCGGGTGTACATCGTCGTTTTTCAATTATCGATTGCTTCCACGTTGCTGATTGAAGCGGTGCGGTTAAACCGACGAATTGCCCGGTTAAAACTTCATCCAGCCCAAATTTTAATGGGCAGTTTTTTACTGATTATCCTGGTGGGTACCGGATTGCTGATGTTGCCCCGTTCCGTTGCGCCGGGAAATCATATTTCCTTTCTGGATGCGCTGTTTACGGCCACCAGCGCCACCTGTGTAACCGGCTTAATCGTTGTGGATACCGGCAGTTTCTTTTCCCCCCTGGGGCAGGCAATCATCTTGTTTTTAATCCAGGTGGGGGGACTGGGCATTATGACCTTTTCCTCCTTTTTTGCCTTGTTGTTGCGACGCAACATTTCCCTGCGGGAAAGTGCCATGCTGGGCAACATGTTAAATGTGGAATACCAGGGGCTTATCCGCGAAATTTTGCTCTACACCGTATTGTTTACCGTTGGGTTTGAAGTAATTGGCGCGGTGGTGTTATTTATTGGATTTCTGCAACAATCCTTTGGGGTTGGGGAAGCGGTGTATGCCGCTGCATTCCATTCCATTTCCGCCTTTTGTAATGCCGGCTTTTCAATTTTTAGTGATAGTTTGACGCAATTCACCGGCAATTACTGGGTGCTGGGAACGGTGATGACGCTAATTGTATTGGGTGGCCTGGGGTTTCCGGTGTTAATGAATCTCAGCGGTTTTCGCTTACAACCAATGGGGGCACCGAAAAAACTACATCGTTTAACGGTGCAGACGCGGGTGGTGCTGGTAGTCAGCGGTATCCTGATTGTGTTGGGAACACTGGCATATCTGACCATTGAGTGGAACGCCACCCTGGCGGGCTTATCCCCCATCGAAAAAACCGTGAATGCCCTGTTTCAATCCATTACTACGCGAACCGCTGGATTCAACACTCGTGACATCGGCCAGATTCAAATACCGACGGTGTTGATTTTTGTTGCCCTGATGTTCATTGGTGCCTCGCCAGGTTCCACCGGTGGCGGAATTAAAACCACCACAATTTCCGTGTTGTTTGCGCGGGTGTGGACGGTTATTCGCGGACAGGAACATACCCACATGTTCCACAAAAAAATAGGGGATGGGGTGGTGAACCGGGCCATTGTGGTCTTTCTGGCATCCCTGAGCTTTGTGATGCTGGCCATTTTTTTACTGACCCTATCAGAGCAACAGTCCTTTGTGGATATTGTATTCGAAGTAGTAAGTGCTTTTGGAACGGTAGGGCTTTCCCGGGGAATTACGCCGGAACTCTCGTCTTTTGGGAAAGCGGTAATCATTGTGGCGATGTTTCTGGGGCGGCTGGGGGTATTGACGATTTCCGTGGCGCTGGCCGGTCCGGTAAAACCGGCCCATTTTGACTATCCGCGGGAAAATATTATGGTGGGGTAGTCGCACCTGGATTTTGCTGTAGGGTACCTGCGGGAAATAATTGCGGGGGTGCGAAATTTTCATAGTGTGAATGAGAAGAAATAAAACCGGTTACCTGCAGGCCCTTACCTTGCATGACTTTGCCGGGTTTCCCGACCGGAACGAATCCCGCAATGGTGGGAGGATTGCAGTCGAGTAAACTCCTTTTGTTGACGAGCGGCAGTTACACAGTGCACGGTCTGAAATTAGTCATTTCGAGCGACGCGCGGAACGAAGTAACGCGCGGAGTCGAGACATCTCTTTCTGAATTACTCCAACAATTGTCATGTCGAGCGGAGCGAAGCGGAGTCGAGACATCTCATTGATTACTGGATTCCCCTGAAA
>WGBF01000329.1 GCA_015494485.1 bacterium
CCTGGAGCTTACAGAGGGATTTCTTTTCCCCGTTGGTGCAGGGAGGCTTGCGCGGCTTCCAGAATGCGCACTACATCCAGCCCCCGGCGCCCGTCAACCAGTGGTTTGGCCTTCCCCTTTAATACATCCACTACATGCTGGGTTTCTACGCTCAGCGCTTCTGTGGTATCAATTTTGGGGGCGTACATGTCCCCGGTGCGATATTGGATGAGTGTGTGGTAAATATCATCCGGTGTACGAATCACCTCAATGCCTTTGTCATACACCCGGATTTTTTCACTGGGTTGATTGTCATCCCAGACAACCATTTTTTTGCTTCCGGCAACCAGCATCTGTCGAATTTTTACCGGACTTAACCAGTTGACGTGAATGTGGGCGATTAAATTTGACGGGTAAAAAAGGGTAATATAGGCCATATCCGCTTTGCCGTCCCCCAGATGGTCTGCGCCGGTGGTAATAACCCCTTCCGGCTGGGAGGGAATTAAGTGATTTAACACCGACACATCATGTGGCGCCAGGTCCCAGATAACATTCACATCGTGTTGAAAAAGGCCCAGATTGACGCGCACTGAATCCAGATAGTACAAATCACCAATTTCACCGGCAGTCAGCAAGGTTTTTATTTTGCGTACTGCGCCGGTAAAAATAAAAGTGTGGTCCACAAAAATATGCACACCATGCTTTTCCGCCAATTCCAGCAGTTCTTCCGCTTCCTGTACGGAGGCCGTCATGGGCTTTTCAATTAATACATGTTTGCCGGCACGAATACATTGCGAAGCAATTTCAAAGTGGGTATGAACAGGGGTACAAATAGCCACCAGTTCGATGGACCCATCAGTAACCACATCGTTCAGATCCTGCGTTAACGTGACGTAAGGATACAATGGATGAATTTTTGCCAGCCGCTCTTTCTGGCGGTCACACACCATTTTAATGTCAATTTCCGGATGGGCAGCAAAATTCCGGACCCAATTGGGTCCCCAGTATCCCACTCCAATTACGGCAGTGTTAATCATTTTCTAAACCTGTTCCTTTTTATGTTCCAAAAGTATTCTGAAACTGTTCCGTAACAAAACGGCGATACAAAAATTGCCCAAAGTTTCTAACAATATCCACCGTAAAAATAAGGCTTTGATAGATAAACAGCCAGAATTGTTTCCAGTCTCCGTACAGGGATGCCAGAATAATTCCCAGAAAAAACATATTACCAGCCAGAATGGATATGAATGAAAACAAAATTCCGCTATTCCGGATATCCGGTTGATTGAAATGCAGCTCTTTCAACAGCGGGAAAAAATGAAACCCGTACAAAAATCCCAGAGCAAGGGCGAAATACTGGATGTAACTATGCTGAACCAGGGGCATCAGGAAGGCCAGCACCAGGGCAGGGAGGGGGAGAAAATAGGGAGCTAACGCAATAATAAGATTCCCCCCATCCAGATGAACGCTGCCGCCCCGCGCCCGACGGGCATTGAGTGAGCGCACCTGCTTGCGAAACATAAACGCGATCACGGCATGGGTAATTTCGTGCTCCAGTATGGACCAGAACGCATCCCGCCGGTGTAGAAAGAATATCCACAACACGGCGTACAGGCCAAACCCTATGAGAAAGGAAAAAAACGAATCATTGTGTTGCAGGGGAATTGCCAGTTTTGCCAGTGCGTAGCCACACCCAATTCCCCAAACGGCCAATGCTGTACCCGTCAAAAATCGGCGCATTCCGTTCCATAATTTTATTTGGTAATTTCAAAATCCCATTTAAATTACGGGAAATAAGAAACTAAACAGGGAACCATGGAATTCCAAAGCAGAAATTTTCAACGGCTGGCCGCTAACCTGCAGCACTACAAAACCATAGCCAAACAACTGGTAAAGGATGAAGAGCAGGTGGAGGATCTGATTCATCAGGCAGAGGAAAAAGCCAAAAAACAGGCTGTTAGCATTTCCCAGTTTATTGAAACCCTGACGTGGTTTATCCGCCTGCTGCGTGCGTATTTGAACAAAGAATATCGACAGGTACCTTGGCGGTCTTTGATTATGATTCTGGCCGGGGTGATTTATTTTGTGAATCCCATGGATATTGTACCCGACTTTATTGCCGGCATCGGTTATCTGGATGATGCCACCATTCTGGCGCTGGTCATGCGAAACGTTCAAAAAGATGTGGAAGCATTCCGCGAATGGTATCGCCATCAAAAATATTCGTCATAACGCAATAATTCTACTTTTTCATAAATGAATTTCTATTCTCTTGTATAAAATCGGGCTTTAGGCTCATGTTGTTTGACTCTCTGTAATTTTTTAGTATACTAAATTGCATCATAACACGAGGGACAGCTATGGCCCAACGAAACAAAATAGAACACGAAGGGGTAACCCGGCGGGATTTTTTAAAAGGCCTGGGGACAGGCGTCCTGGGCAGTGTGGTAATACCGGCTTCCCCTTTGGTAAAATCGGTTAAGGCAGCCTCACCGGATGTAGAGGAATTGGCCGGGACGGTGTCCATCCAAATAACCGTGAACGGTAAAGTTCACAAGGTTTCCGTGGAGCCCCGTACGACTTTACTCTCCGTGCTGCGGGAGCAGTTGCAGGTTACGGGACCCAAACCGGTATGCGATCGTGGTGAATGTGGCGCCTGCACGGTATTATTAAACGGGAAACCGGTAAATGCCTGCATGGTGTTGGCAGTGGATGCCGAAAATGCCAATATTGTTACTGCTGAGGGATTAGCCGAAGGCGGTGAGCTTACCGAAGTGCAACAGGCATTTGTGGAAAAAGATGGCCTGATGTGTGGGTTTTGCACCCCGGGCTTTGTCATTTCAGCAACGGCTTTAATCAAGGAAAAAGGGACAAAATTAACCCTGGCGGATGTTAAAGCCGGATTGGCCGGCAATTTATGCCGCTGCGGTACCTATCCCAAGGTATTCGAAGCGGTGTTAACGGCGGCCCGTCGTATTGAAGAAAAAGGAGGTGGGGTATGAGTTCCTGGAAGCCTCTGGACAAAATGACCATTTTAAGCCATTACTATCCCCGAATTGAAGGTCCGGAAAAAGTAAGTGGCATTGCCCGATACACTTACGACTTGCAGTTGCCGGGAATGCTATATGGAGGCATTTTAACCTCAAACGTTGCGGCCGGCAAAATTGTAAAGGTGGATACCACCCGTGCCAAGCAGGTACCCGGTGTCCGCGTAGTTTTAACAGACATTCATCCTACCGGTACCATCCGGTTTGCCGGAGAAGAAATTGCCGCGGTAGCTGCTACAACGCCCCAGGCACTGGAAGAAGCGTTGCGAAATATTTCCGTTGAGATTGAAAAGAATGCGTTTGTAGTGAGCACCGAGGATGCCATGAAACCAACCGCACCCCGCGTATTTGCCGACCGGGAAAATGTGCGCAAACCCCGTGTACGGGAAGAAGGGGACGTGGAGGACGCTTTCCGTAAAGCGGATGTGGTGGTGGAAGCGGAATTTCGCACTGCTACCCAGGTACATGCCTGTCTGGAAGTGCATGGGAGTGTGGTTCACTGGGAAGGCGACGAACTAATTATTTACGATTCCACCCAGGCCGTTCATGGGGTGCGTAAAGATGTGGCCAGTTTTCTGGACATTTCCCCCCGGAAGGTACGAACAGTGTGCGTTCACATGGGCGGTGGATTTGGCAGTAAACTACGGGGCGGCCGCTACACGGCGATTGCCGCCAAACTGGCCAAAGCGGCCAATGCGCCGGTTAAATTAATGCTTACACGCCGCCAGGATTTTGAAAGTGTTGGAAACCGTCCGGATAGCATTCAAAAAATAAAAATTGGGGCCACGAAGGATGGCCGTCTGATCGCCATGGATGCTGTGTCCTACGGCTCTGGTGGCATTTCAGGGGGTGCACGGGTCCGATTGCCCCATGTGTACAAAATTCCCAATTGGCGATACGTCCATCATGATGTGTACACTAATGCCGGTCCGGCGCGACCGTTCCGGGCTCCCGGCAGTCCGCAGGCGGCATTTTCCATGGATCAGCTTATGGATATGGTAGCCGAAAAGCTAAACATGGACCCGCTGGAATTGCGGTTAAAAAACGATCCCAATCCCACCCGCCAGAAAGAATGGCGATTGGGTGCTCAGAAGATTGGCTGGCAGAACCGCAACCGCAAACCGGGTAGCGATGCAGGGCCGGTTAAGCGGGGCATTGGCATGGCGGCCAGTGTGTGGATGACGGGCGGCCGGGATACTAAAGCCATGTTGCGAATTTACCCCGATGGCCATGTGGAAGTGCGGTGCGGAACCCAGGATATCGGTACTGGAACACGAACGTACGTTGCCAGTGTAACCGCAGAAGAGCTGGGCATTCCACTTAAGAAAGTAATTCCGTTAATTGGCGATTCGGATTATCCCTATTCCGGTGCTTCCGGGGGAAGTACTACGGCGCCATCTGTGGCTCCCGCGATTAAGAACACTGCGGATAAGGCCCGGGAAGCCCTGACCGAACTCATTAGCGACAAGCTGGGTGTTGATGCGGATGAAATTCAATGGAAAAACAATTCTATTCGGGTCCAGAACAAAACCCTCAGCTGGGAAGAGGCCTGTGCCTTCATTGAAGACGAACCGATTGAGGTCCACGGAAAATGGACAGAAGGGTTATCCTCAGCCGGGGTGGCCGGGGTTCAATTTGCCCAGGTGGCTGTGGATACAGAAACGGGGCAAATTCAGGTGGAAAGGGTCGTGGCGGTACACGATTGCGGATTAATATTAAATCGCTTAACCACCGAAAGCCAGATTAATGGCGGAATTATCCAGGGAATTAGTTATGCGCTGCTGGAAGAACGGTGGATGGACCCCACCACCGGTACCATGGTAAATGCCAATTTTCAGAATTACAAAATTGTCGGAAGCCGGGAAACCCCGGAAATCGAAGTGATTTTGTACGATGAAGCCGAACGGGGTGTGATTGGCATTGGCGAACCACCGACTATTCCCACTGCAGGCGCCATTGCCAATGCCGTTTACAATGCCATTGGGGTACGGTTGTTTACCCTTCCCATGACACCCGACAGGGTGCTGGAAGCCCTTTCTCAGCAACGGTCGTAAGGAGGACGCCATGAATAATTTCAAAATGCTTCGGCCAGAAAATTTTAAAGAATATTCCATCGCTCAAAAAACAGTTTCCGGAAGTAAGTTGCCCTTTGCAGGCGGAACGGATGCACTGGATTTATTAAAAGAACGAATCCTCCAGCCGGATTACGTGGTGAATCTCAAACGTATGGCGGATTTACGGGGCATTCAGGAGGAAAAGAACCATGTGCGCATTGGTGCCACTACCACCATTGCGGAATTGGCCGGCCACCCCGTCATTCGGGAAAAATTCCCCGGATTGCAGCAGGCCGCAGAGTCCATTGCCACGCCACAAATTCGTAACATGGGTACCGTAGGGGGCAATCTGGCACAACGTCCCCGTTGTTGGTATTTTCGGGGAGAAACGTACCACTGCCTTAAAAAGGGCGGGGGAATGTGCTATGCCTATGTGGGGTTAAACAAATACCACGCCATTCTGGGGGGTGGTCCCTGTTTTATTGTTCATCCGTCCGACCTGGCACCGATGCTGATTGCGCTCAATGCTACCGTGCATTTGCTTAACGCGGAAGGAAAACGGCGCAAATTGGCGTTAAAAGATTTCTTCCAACTGCCGGCACAAAATTTATTTTCAGAAACGGTGTTGCAGGAAGGAGAAATCATTACCCATGTGGATGTGCCCATTCCGCAAGCCGGCAATAAAAACCTGTATATCAAATTCAAGGAACGGGAAACGGCCGATTTTGCGCTGGTTAGCGTAGCCCTTTCTTTAAACATGCGCGGGAATACAGTAAAAAGCGGTCAGGTTGTTCTGGGAGGCGTTGCACCGGTGCCCTGGGTTGTAAAAGAAGCGGAGTCCCTGTTGAACGGTGCACGCTTAACGGAAGCGCTGGCAGAAAAAGTTGCGCAGGCGGTGGTTCAACGTGCCCAACCGCTTTCCCAGAACAAATATAAGATTTTATTAACGCAGAATATTATTAAACGTGCATTTCGTTTGATTACCGAAGCATAAAGGGGGAATATCATGTTCAAAAATCCGGAACATCCCAACGAACCCATTTGCAAATACATGCGCAGTAAAGCCAGTGCCATTCCGGTAGCGGATGACGATTTTTACATGAACTTCCATTAC
>WGBF01000330.1 GCA_015494485.1 bacterium
AACGTCCGGTAGTGTACCAACCGCTATGGATGACCCCGAAGCCAAAGTAAAAGAAGCCCGGCACCGCATGGTGGTGGCGTGGAGTTTGACCGTTCCGCTAACATTGTGGATGTTTCTGGAAATGTTTTTTGGCATTTACTGGCCCAATGAGTTTGTGTTCAATCTGGGCATGATTGTCCTGGCATTGCCGGTTTTATTCTGGGTAGGGCTAAAAACATTAAGTAGCGGAAGCCGGGCCTTGCTCCATGGCCACGCCAACATGGATACCTTAATTACCCTGGGAACGGGTGCTTCACTGTTAACCGGGCCGGCTTCGTTTTTCTTTCCGGTGGCAAATTATGCCGGCGTCAGTGCCATGATTATGGCCTTTCACCTTACCGGGCGTTACATTGAAGAAAAAGCCAAAGGAAAAGCATCCCAGGCAATTCGCAAACTGATTGAACTGGGTGCCAAAACAGCGCGGGTACTCCGGGGCAATGCCGAAGTGGAAATCCCGATTGAGCAGGTGCATGTGGGGGATATTATGGTCATTCGCCCCGGCGAAAAAATTCCCACCGACGGTGTTATCGTGGAAGGCGAAACCACCATTGACGAATCCATGGCCACCGGGGAAAGCATGCCGGTATTTCGGACTGTGGGAGATGAGGTCATTGGTGCCACTGTTAATCAGGAAGGTTTAATTAAAGTCAAAGCCACCCGGATTGGCAAAGACACGTTTCTGGCTCAGGTGGTTAAGTTGGTGGAAGAAACGCAGGGAACCCGTGTACCCATTCAGGAATTTGCTGACCGGGTGACGGAAATTTTTGTACCGGTTATTATTGGAATTGCACTGTTAACCGTTGCTTTATGGTTAGTATTTCCTCAAACTATGCTTCAACTGGTGGAGCTGGGAGCCTTTCTGCCCTGGGTGCAGCCCAATATCGGCATCATTACCCTGGCGATTGTCTCTATGGTTGCTGTTCTGGTGATTGCCTGTCCCTGTGCGTTGGGCCTGGCAACGCCCACTGCGTTAATGGTGGGTACCGGAATGGGTGCTGAACGCGGGATTTTAATCCGTAGCGGCGAGGCCATTCAAATGTTAAAGGACATTCGAATGGTCATTTTTGATAAAACCGGTACCATTACCCACGGCAAGCCGGAAGTAACCGATATTATTCCCCTTAATGATTTTGATGAAGCCCGCTTGCTTAAACTGGCGGCAACAGCGGAAAAGGGAAGTGAGCACCCCATTGCCCGTGCCTTGTTGAATGCTGCAGAGGAGCGTAATATTTCTCTTTCCAATCCAAAAGCTTTTCAGGCATTTCGCGGAAAGGGGGTTGTTGCCACGGTGGACGGACACCAGGTGCTTATTGGCACCCGGACATTGTTACAGGAACACAACATTGCATTTGATGCTGCCCTGACGGCTATGGAACGCATTGAAGCGGAGGCCAAAACGGCCATGCTGGTAGCCGTTGACGGTACCATTGCTGGAATTATTGGCGTTGCGGATACCATTAAACCGGATGCGATTCAAACCATTCAGAAACTTCATGAAATGGGAATCAAAACAGCAATGATTACCGGAGATAACGCCAACACCGCGCGGGTGATTGCCGAAAAGGTTGGGATTGACGTTGTGGTTGCAGAAGTGCTGCCGGATGGTAAAGTGCAAAAGGTAAAAGAATTACAGGAGCAATATGCACCGGTGGCGTTTGTTGGGGATGGTATTAATGATGCACCGGCATTAACCCAGGCCGATGTGGGTATTGCCATTGGGAGCGGAACGGACATTGCCATTGAAGCCAGCGATATTACCCTGGTTCGCAAGGATTTGCAGGGTGTGGTGGAAGCCATTCGGTTAAGTCAGGCTACGTTTAAAAAAATTAAGCAAAACCTGTTTTGGGCCTTTTTCTACAATGTCTTAATGATTCCGCTGGCAATGATTGGCTGGATGCACCCGGTATTGGCAGAAATTGCCATGGCCACATCGTCGGTTACGGTGGTAACCAATGCCAATTTATTACGACGTGCAAAAATTTCGGCAAATTCTTAAATTGAACTACACACCTTGAATGTGACTGCCGGGTTAAAATAAATAATTGGCATAACGTCCGGGAGGGAAATAAATGGCACCTGCCACATTTCCGGTGACGTTAATTGTTCTGGCTGCCGGTAAATCCGAGCGAATGGGGGAGAGCAAACTATTGCTCCCCCTGAACGGGACACCCATGCTAACAGTAGTCCTTAACAAGCTGAAAAACATACCGGTGCTGGAAAAATTGGTTGTGGTGAATCCCGCTGAACGAAAACTTCGCACCTTAATTGACCCCACCCATTACCGCCTGGTTTTGAATCCCGATTATGAAGAAGGATTGGGTGCTTCAATTCGCTACGGGGTCTGGGCCAGCCGGGATACATCCCGGGGGTATTTGTTTTATCTGGCCGATATGCCGTTGGTAACCCCCGAAACGGTTCAAAAATTACTGGAGGGATTTGACAGTGCCCACCCCCGAAACATTGTGGTACCCGTATTCAACGGAAAACGAGGCAATCCGGTATTGGTGGGACGGGCTTACCGGGAACGATTGCTCAATATTCCGGGGGATATGGGAGCCCGGCAAATTATTCAGGAAGCGGCAGAACACGTGGTGGAAATACCGGTAAACGATCCGGGAATTTTATGGGATGTGGATACAAAAGCGGCGTATCAGGAAACACTCAACAAGTTAGGTCGTCATTGAT
>WGBF01000331.1 GCA_015494485.1 bacterium
GCGATGCCGGTAAAAATGCCAGCTATGGCTGGTCCTTTACCAACTCCTTATGTTCCGAAATGTATATTGGTGGTATCGAAAAAGGGCGTCCGCCGTTTGAAGCCGGGTGTTCTTCCAAGGATACCGACTATCTCCATGTTGTAAACTGGAAAAAAGCGGAACAGCTGATTAAGCAGGGTAAGTACAAAGTCATCAATGGCCATAAGGTTATCCCGATTGAAGTTGCGGCTAAGGAAGGTGTGTTGTTCCTGATTCCGGAACCGAAATCGCCCCATGGTGTGGACGTGGATCCCACGGGTGATTACATCATCGTTGCCGGTAAGCTGGATTCCCATGCCTGGGTCTATTCCTGGAAGAAGATTAAAAAAGCCATTGATGAAAAGAACTTTGTTGGCAAAGACGAATTTGGTATTCCCATCATTGGTCTGGAAACGGCACTCCATGGTAGTGTAGAAGTGGGCCTGGGTCCCTTGCACAATCAATATGACGATCAGCGAGGTGTTGTTTATACCTCTATTTACGTAGACTCCAAGATGGTAAAATGGGACTACATTAATCTGAAAGTGCTGGATGAAGTATATGTGCATTACAACGTGGGGCACCTGGTTTCCGCTTACGGGGACACCAAAAAGCCGCACGGTAAATACCTGATCGGATTGAACAAGCTGTCCATTGACCGTTTCAATCCCGTTGGGCCGTTGCATCCGCAGAACCATCAGTTGGTGGACATTGATGCGCCGAAAATGCACATTATTTACGACCTGCCCATTCCTATGGGTGAACCGCACTACACGGCAATGATTGCAGCGGATGGGTATGAATCGATTGAGACCTATCCGGTAGGTACGGACATTACCAAAATGGCACCTTCGCCCTACAAAACCCTGGCAGGTCAGGAACGCATTAAACGCCGTCGGGGCAAAGTGGAAGTCTTTGGTACAATCAAAGACGGCAAAGTGACGCCTGGCGACATTTCCGTCAATCAGGGTGATAAGGTGATCATTCACCTGACCAACCTGGGTACCACGCCGTTGGATCATTATGTATATGAAGTTGCTTCCTACGATAAACAATACCGGTGGCGCCCGGGTGAAACCGCTACCATTGCCTTTGTGGCGGAAAAAGCCGGTGCCTATCCGTTGCTGCTGGACCCGGTTCACAGTCCCGAAGGCCGGCAGTTGCAAGGATACCTGACGGTGAAATTTAATCAGAAAGCCGAAAATGAACGTTTGATTGCTTATTCGAATCGTGTGAAAGAAGACATGATGCGTCAGGCTTTTACGCCGTCCTCCGTAGAAATGAAAAACATGCTGCCGGGTGAAATTGAATTTGCCAATTACGGTTGTAACGCCTGCCACATGTTTGGACGTGAATTCAATGGTCCGGACTTGTTCATGGTAACCAAACGGCGCAGTAAAGAATGGCTCCGTAGCTGGATCCTGAATCCGGAAAAGCACTACAACGAGCCGGATATTCAAGCGATGTACAAGCGGTACAAATTGCATATGCCCAATCAGCATGTTGCCGAAGAGGATGTGGATAAGATTATTCAATACATGGAAGCAAAATCCGAGCAAATGCTGAAGGAAATGAAAGGTGGTGCCAGCAGCGGGTCGTAATTCGGATGCATATGAGTAAGGCATTGTGATGGAAATACTGGAAGGGGGAGTTCCGGGTCTATCTGGCTCCCCCTTCATTTAATTCCTAAAACTAAAATGGGTTATGTTTAACTAAACCAAAAGGAGAGTGATGGAATGAAGAAAGTTGTTGTGTTGTTGATGGTATTAGGGCTGGCGATGGCCCTGGTGATCGGCTGTGGTGGCAAATCCGGCGACAACGCCGAAAAATCGCAGGAAGCGGCCAAACCCCAATTCACGGTCAATTTATCGAATGGGGAAGCCGTGTTTAATAAAGCCTGTATTGCTTGCCACCAGACGGGTGTTGCCGGGGCAGCAGCCATTACTGATAAAGCCCGCTGGGAAGAAATTGCGGCAAAACCCATGTCCACGCTGTTGGAACACGCGTGGAAAGGTTACACGGGTAAATATGGTGTAATGCCCGAAAAAGGTACCTGTATGGATTGTTCCAAACAGGACTTGTATGATGCCATTCATTACATGATGAATAAAGCTGGTGTAACACCGAACGAAGGCTAAACCCCGAAAGGCGTACTCCGGTACGCCTTTCATTTTTTAACACAAAGAAAGGTGAGGTGGGTAAAATGAACGAGGCATTCCAAAAGAATCTGAAGTTAGCACGGATTCTTGCGGCAATAGCTGCAGTACTAATTATTGTTTCGTATTTCGTCCCTATCTGGTGGGTGGCTCTGGAAAGTGTACAATACCCAAAGACGATTTTCCCGCGGGGTATCCGTATCGATTTCAAGTTTAACGGCGTGTACAACGGATGTAAGGGCCAGAAGGAACGGGAAGAGTTGGCCCAAACCGAAGCCAGTGCAGATTGTTTTAAAGAAATGAATGCCATTAACCACTATATTGGGATGTACAAAATTGTACCGGGACGGAACTGGGAAGAACGTGGGAAAGGTGAATATCCCCTGTATTATGT
>WGBF01000332.1 GCA_015494485.1 bacterium
AGCGGTAAAATGCCAGTTGTGGGTCAACGCATCCCACCATTTTAACAGAAAAAAGCGCGGAGGTAATTCAATTTTGTCCAATACTTTGAGACGGGCAATTTTCAGATTTTTTGCCGCATCATCATCATGGGGATTCAATTTCAGCGCTTTGCGGTAAAACAACACCGCTTCTCCGATGTTCCCTAATTTGTAGGCACAATTGCCCAGATTATAATACAGCGTTCCGTTTTCGTATCCCTTGCTTAGAATCGCACGATACAGGGAATCCGCACGCTGGTATTGTTCCGCCCGATAGGCTTCATTGGCCTTTTGAAACAAATAATCCACCTCCGCCACATTTGCCCATGCCGATAGGCTTAACAATAGCACCATTCCTAATATCCGTCTCAGGTACATCATCCTCTCCCTCAATCAAAATACTTCATTAGATTTTTCAACAGGGTTTCGGCCCGTTCCAGACAGTGTTTTCCTTCCTCAGGCGTTGCCTGCGCAGGGGCAAAGCGTTTGAAGTCAGCCTCCTGCAGGCAGGCAAAAAATTCCTGCTGCAATGCCGAATCCACCTGTTTTTCGGCCAGAATTTGACGTACATCCTCCTGCGTTAATCCTGCCGCAGACCGGTTGGTTTTATCCGCCACAAAGCCAATCAATGCTGTTGCTACCGCACTGTAAAATTCCCCCATTGCGCCGGAAGCCAATCGCCGCCGGGCTTCCTTTAACCGCTCCCTGGCCTGCCGGGCCGCACGTTGACGCCGGGCATACCCCACATTGGTTGCCATTTTTTCCCGGTAGCGCTGGACACCAACCACAATCCCTAAGGCGAGCACCGGCACCATCATCAATGCAATCACCCCCGCCATTGAAAAAGGCATTGCACCAATTCGCTGCCACTTCTCCGGCGTTTCCCGGATAAATTCAATATCCTGCCCCAACAGTTCCACATCCGCTTTGGGGACAAACGACCGCGCCAGGGCTTCATCGTAATCGGGGCTTTTTTCAATCATTAACTGATAAGCCGGCGATTTTAGTATTTTGTACCGCCCTTCAGAGGGATCAAAATAGGGCACTTCCAGTGGCGGTACCGTAAATTGCCCCGGCACCCGCGGAATGACCACATATTCAAAAATTTTAGTGGAACTGTATTGATTGCCATTTAACGCTTTGGAACCTTTTACTTTCGGATCGTACACTTCAAATGTCCGGGGAAACCGGGGCGCCAGGTCGGTTAGAAAATCCGCATTACCCGTTCCGGTAATTTTCACCCGGTAAGTAAGCGCCTGGTTGGTTTGCGCCATGGTTTTATCCAGAAACGTCGTTAGCCGGAATTGCCCCACCAGCCCGCTAAAGTTGGCTGGCCGCCCTTGAGCTGGTAACGGTTTGACGGTAATGGTAACGGGATTGGAAGAAAAAATTTTCTGTTTCCATTCGCCAAAACCGGAAGAAAAAAAGTCATCGAAAAACGGGTCCCAGTTTCGCCGGCGGCGTTGTTTTTCCATCACATCCAGGGAAATACGCATGGGGGATACCGTAACCGTTCCATTCCGGGTGGGAAAAAGCACCATGCGGTAAATTTCCACCACTTTGTATTGAACCCCATTGACCACCTCCGTGTACTGCGGAAGTTGCTTTAACTGAAATTCCTCCTGCCAGCAACCGGTTACTTCCGGGGCATCCACCAGGGCCGGATTGGCAATGCGCGTACGGTAGTATATTTTGTAAATAACGGTGATTTGTTCATGCAGGTAGGCGCTGGTTTTACTGGGAACTGCTTTGAAAAAGACATCCTTTGCAGTGCTTCCCTTGCCGGGTTGCGTCGGCAGGGTGCCGGGCACCACGGTAATATTTATGGTATTGGATTTAATGACTTTACCATCCACGTTAGCGGTAGCAGCCGGAATGACAAACTGCCCGGTCTTTTTGGGCAGCAACACAAACTGGTAGCTTTTACTGGCCGTCATTTGAAAATTAATCATTTGAAAAGAAGACGACACGCTGGGACCGGACAGGATTTTAAATGCGCTTAAATCGGGTAAATTGACCTCCGGCAACGACTTTGCACTTCCCGAAATTTCCACCGTGTAGGTAAAGTTATCATTGAGGCCCACAACGGCCCGACTCACATAGGCTTTTAGTTGAATATCACCCTGCGCCCATAGGCTAACTGTACTCACCGCAAGCAAAAGCACGATAATCCATTTCCACCGCACCATGATTACCAATCCTTTTCCACTTTTTTCTTTTTACCCACAATCCGGATAGGGGGCTTTTTCCCCTGTTCGATTTTTCCCTGCAAGGCTTTTAAAATGCGCTCCGCTTCTTCCCGGGATAACGGCTTTTCCCGTTCTTTTTTACCCTGTGCCGTTTGTGGTTTTTGCTGGTCCCGGGGTTGTTGCTGATTTTGCGGATTATTCTGCTGGTTCTGCTTGTTTTGCTGTTGTTTCTGTTTGTCTTCCTTGTTCTGCTGGTTTTGCGCCTGATTTTGTTGCTGCTGGTTTTGTTGATTCTGCTTATTCTGCTGCTGGTTTTTCTGTTGCTTTTTAATCTTTTCCAGAAGTGCTTTGATGCGGGCGTCGTAAGGATACCGTTTCAGCCCGTCAGTTAAAATGG
>WGBF01000333.1 GCA_015494485.1 bacterium
AATCACAATAAAGGCGATGTAGATGTAGTTGTAATAATGCTGGCGATGGGCACCGATTAAAAAACCCAGTGCTTTGGTTCCGTAGTAGGAATAACTGAACATGGTGGAGAGGCTAAAGAACAAAACCGCCACAATTAACAGCCACACACCAAACGCCGGGAACGCTTTATCAAATGCCAGGGCGGTAAGGGTTACGCCATTTGCTTCCCCGTTTTGCCACACCCCGGTTAACAAAATCATGAGGGCGGTAGTGGTACAGACAATAATGGTGTCCACAAAAGGGCCAATCATCGCCACCAGGCCTTCCCGAATGGGTTCGTTGGTTTTGGCCGCACCGTGCGCCATGGCTTCCGTGCCCAATCCTGCTTCGTTGGAAAAGGCCGCCCGGCGAATGCCGGTAATCATAACCGTCCAGAACACCCCACCGGCCACGGCTTTTCCGGTAAAGGCATCGCTAACAATCAATTGAAATAAGCCGGGAATTTCCCGCCAGTGCGTTACCAGCGTCCACAGCGCTGCTCCAAAATACAGCACCACCATAGCCGGTACCAATCGGGAAGTCACCTGACCAATGCGTTGAATTCCCCCCAGCACCACCAGACTAACCAGTGCTGCAATAATGCTGCCGGAAATAAAATTGAACCAGAAGTGTTTTTCCCCCAGCCACCCGTTGGGAATGAACACCAGTTCCCGGATGACCTGCACCAACTGGTTGGCCTGAAATGCCGGCAAACAACCCACCAGCGCCGCCAGCGAAAACCACACCGCAAAGGGTTTCCAGCGGTTGCCCAGCCCTTCTACAATCACGTACATGGGGCCACCCTGCAAATGCCCGGCGGAATCTCTACCCCGGTACATCACCGCCAGCGAACAGGTAAAAAATTTGGTCGCCATGCCCACAATGGCACTTACCCACATCCAGAAAATTGCGCCGGGTCCGGCCGTGTAAATAGCAATTGCCACGCCGGAGATGTTGCCCATTCCCACCGTGCCCGCCAGGGCACTGGAGAGGGCCTGAAAGTGGGTAATGTCACCGGGGTCATCGGGATTGTTGTATTTGCCGGAAAGGATTTCCACGGCATGCTTGAAAAAGCGGAAGGGAATGAGCCGGGAGTACAGCAGGAAAAACAACCCGCCACCGGTAAGCAACACCAGCAGCCATGGCCCCCAGGCTAAGGCAGCAAATTTTTCCACAATGGCTTCAAATTGTGCCATGAATCGTCGCTCGTTTTCCTGTTAATCCGATTCCCGAACTGCCCGCTTAATTTTTCTTCTGAATTTTTTCGATGGCCTGGCGGACAAAACCGTCACTTTCCTCCAGCAACTGCCGGGCCCGTTGGGCATCCACGCCCGCCAGAATCATCACCAGGGCAGTTTTTACATGCCCCCCGGCTTCTTTTAACACCCGCGTGGCTTCTTCGTAATCCACCCCGGTAACCATCATCACCGTGCGCTTGGAGCGCTCCTCCAGTTTTCTGGAGGTCATCATCAAATCCACCATCATGTTCTTGTAGACTTTCCCCAGGCGAATCATCGAAGCGGTGGTCAACATGTTCAACACCAATTTGGTGGCCGTTCCGGCCTTCATCCGGGTGGATCCCATTACCACCTCCGGCCCCACCACGGGGCAGATGGCCACATCCACTTTCACTTTGCGCTCCACTTCGCTGCGGGGGTTGCAGGTTACATACAGCGTCCGGGCACCCAATTCCTTGGCTTTTTCAATTGCCCCCAAAACGTAAGGGGTGCGGTAACTGGCGGCAATTCCGCAGACCACATCTTTTTCGGTTACGCCGTGGGCTTCAATATCCTGAGCACCCAGCTCCGCCAGGTCTTCCAGGCCTTCCTGCGCCTCCACCAGGGCTTTCATTCCCCCGGCAATAATGCCCTGAACCATTTCCGGCGGGGTGCCAAAGGTCGGCGGGCATTCCGCAGCATCCAGAACGCCCAATCGCCCGCTGGTACCGGCACCAATATAAAATAAACGCCCCCCGTTTTTAAACGCATCGACCAGCAAATCCACCGCCTGGGCTACGTAGGGTAATTCCTTCTCTACGGCATAGGGAACGGTTTTGTCCTCATTATTGATGATTTGCACAATTTCCAGGGACGTTTTACTGTCAATGTCTTCGGAGGCGGGATTTCTGGCTTCGGTAATGAGATTTTTAATTTCCTCGAATACTTTGTCTGGCATAATACGAATCTCCACATTAAACACAGATTTATGTTAAATGGTTATTTTGCATTTTACCCGGCATGAACGCCGCCGTAACACTGCCCACCAGAATGGCGGCCAGGCTACCCACCACGGTGTACAGGGGCCAGGCAATTTGAACGGTTTGAATAAAAAAGGTCATGGCAATCAGGGCTGTAATGAAGCCAATAATCGCATCCCGCTGGGATGCCCGTGGATTGAAAATACCCAGCAGAAAGGCCCCCAGCAGGCCACCGTAGGTGTAGGATGCAATCCCCAGCGCCACTTCTACCACGGTTCCTTTCAGGCCAATAAAGGCAACCGCTACCCCAATAAGAATAATGCCCCACAGTAACGTGACCAGCCGGGAATGCTTCAGCAATTCGCTCTCGCTTTTGTGCTTGCCAAACAAGGGGCGGTAAATATCCAGTACGGTAGCACTGGCCAGGCTGGAAAGGGTGCTGGACAGGGTGCTCATTGCCGCAGCGAATAAGGCCGCCACAACCAGCCCGCTAACGCCCGGCGGCATTTCTTCCACAATAAATTTGGGGAAAATGCCATCCGCCCGGGATACCCCCAGTTGCTCCACACTGGCTCCCTGGTAAAATGTAAACAACATTACACCCAGCAACAGAAAGACCAGAAATTGCAGAACGATCATCACCCCGCTTAAGGAAATGGCTTTTTGGGCATCCCGTTTGTTGCGGCAGGTTAACAACCGCTGCACAATGAGCTGGTCCGTGCCGTGGGAGGCCAGGCTAAAAATTGCCCCGGCGATAGTGGCGGTAAAAAAGGTGTAGGGTTGCTTAATGTATTCCGCAAAGGGTAAATCAAACCCCAGGTAAAACCAGCGCAGTTTCCCGTGCTGACGCCCGAATTCCAACACCTCGGAGAAACCGCCCGGCAAGTCATGAATAATGATTGCGGCAGCCAGCAATGCACCGGACATGTACACAATCATTTGCACCACATCCATCCAGATAACGGAGCGAATGCCTCCAACGTAGGTGTAAAAAATGGTAAACAGCCCAATCAGCAAAATGGAAAGGGCGTAAAATTCGGTGTTGGAGAGTCCGGGGAACAAGCCGCTGCCCTTAATAATAATCGCCAGGGGAATCGCTGTGGCAAACAAGCGCACCCCATCGGCCAGAATTCGGGTTACCATAAAGGTCAGGCTGGCGGTTTTCCGCATTTTGGGGCCAAAGCGGGTTCCCAGAAAATGATAGGCCGTTGTCAGCTTCCCTTCAAAATAGCGGGGCACCATAATGGCGGCAACCAGCAAGCGGCCGGTAAAATACCCGAAGGTAATTTGCAGGAAGGTCATATCCCGCGTGTAGGAAACAGCGGGAACACTAATGAAGGTCAGTACGCTGGTTTCCGTCGCCACGATGCTAAATGCCGCCGCCAGCCAGGGCATTTCCCGGTTGGCCAGAAAATAGTCCGTGGTGCTGCTTTGCCGGCGTCCTATCCAGGAACCTGCCCCTGCAGAAATCACCATATACACCGCAACAATCACAACATCCAGCAACGTAAAATGCATTTGCTTATCCTTTCTCTCCCAAAAACAAAAATGCCCCTTCCTGTTACTTTACCATTTCCGGCATGTTGGTCATCCTGTTTAATGTCCAGTAGAATGTTCCGGAGTTTCTACCGGTACCCGGGGAATCAGCGGTTTACCGGTTTTGCGAGCAATGGCTTCCATTACCGCATCGTAAAATTTCGGCCGAAACTGAATGATTTTGCGGTTTTTCCGCGTCGGGTGAACCCGATTGGTGAGTAAAATGGCCGCCACATTGTTGTCCGGGTCTATCCAGATTGATGTGCCGGTAAAACCTGTGTGCCCAAAACTGTGGGCACTAAAATAATGGCCGGCACTGCTGTAGCCCTCCATCGAAGGCGTATCCCACCCCAGTGCGCGGTCACTACCCGGCGGAATGTTCTGGCGCTGGGTCCAGTACTGAATGGTTTGCGGCCAGACAAGCCGGTGATGTTTGTACACGCCACCCCAGAGGTACATCTGGGCAAAATTGGCCATATCCCGCGCGTTGGAAAACAACCCTGCGTGCCCGGATACCCCCCCGCGGAAAAAGGCGTTTTCATCATGCACTTCCCCGTGGATTAATCCGCGATGCATGCTTCCGCCAATCTCCGTCGGTGCAATGCGGTATTTGAGGGAATCCGGCGGATTAAACATGGAATTGCGCATGTCCAGTGGCTGAAACACCATGGACTTTGCCAGCTGATCCAGGGACTTTCCGGTAACGCGTTCCAGAATTTCCTGCATGAGCATCATACCCAGGTCGGAATACACAAACGAATCTCCCGGGGCATAATCCAGCGGCAAACTGCAGATATAGGGGATTACGGAATCCGGCGTCGACACCTTTTCCCACAACGGCACCCACCAGTGCAACCCGCCACTGTGGGTTAACAAGTGGCGCACGGTAACGGAATCCTTCAATCCCCCGCTGAATTCAGGAATGTAACTTTTTACCGGCACGTCCAGACGGAGCTGTTTTTTCTCCCACAACTGCATGGCGATGGTTGTGGTTACCACCACCTTGGTTACCGAAGCCATGTCGTAAATAGTTCGGGTGGTTACTTTGGGGGAATTGGGGTCGTAGGTATGATGCCCGAATCCTTTTAACGCCACCAATTTTCCGTCATGCACAATGGCAATCTGGGCCCCCGGAAATACGGAATCGGCAATGGCCTGTTCCACCAGCTGGTACACGGGGGCAAAGGTCTGGTCATCTTCGGCCACTTCCAGCTCCATGGGGTAAGCGGGGCGTTCCAGACCATCCCACATGTTGAAAAAGCCGGGAATGGACACCGGGATTTTCCCCCGGATGGGGATCTCCCCGAAAATGGCCCGCGTGGCAGCCCGCACGGCCAGCGGACTGGTGGCGTAAGCACACAAATAGGACGGCACCCGCGGTAACTGGCGAATTAAATACGGCGAACCGAACGCTACCACCGCCATGGGCTTTTGCACTTCCAGCAACGTTCCCAGCAATTTTGCCGTGGTATCCGGCAGGGTAATGGAGCCTTTGTAACTCCCCCAGGTGACAAAAATGCCCATAATAACGGCATCCACAGAGTCGGCGCGGGCAATCGCCTGTTGAATGGTTTCGTTACAGGTGCCGGGTTGAATGAGCACCGTTTCCACAACCGGTACCCGTTTTTTCACTTCCCGCGCCAGCATATCCCGATAACGATATCCCCAATCGCGATCGGTTACAGTCACCACCATTACCGTGTCCAGTTCCTGCGCATGGAACGGTAATACATTTAACGAATCTTTCAGGAGGGTCATGGCCGCATTGGCTATTTCCTCCGCTTTTTGCAGGTGCTGGCGCCGGGCCATGACTCGTTCCAGTTCCTTTAAATCAATTTGCGGCCTTTTCCACAATCCCAGTTCGTATTTGGCCCGCAAGATGCGCCGCACGGATTCATCAATGCGGCGTTCGGAAATTCGCCCTTCCCGAACGGCATCCAGAACAAACTTAAAGGTGGGTTCAAAATTGGGTGGATCCAGCAGAAAATCCGCACCGGCCTTAATGGCCAGTACCGCCGCTTCTCCAGACCAGTAGTTATTCACAATGCCGCCCATGCCCATGGCATCGGTAATGACCAGGCCCTTAAATCCCCATTGTTTCCGCAACACGTCCTGAACAAAATACGGGTCCAGCGTAGCCGGGCGCCCCTGCATTTGCGGAAAGGCACTGTAGGTAATGTGCGCCACCATTATCATTTTGACGCCGGCATCCACGGCGGCTTTAAAGGGCGGCAGCTCCACTTTTTCCAGTCGTTCCGCAGGTACATCTATGACCGGCAACCCCAGGTGGGAATCCACATTGGTATCACCGTGCCCGGGAAAATGCTTGGCCGTAGCATATACCCCTTCTTCCTGCAATCCCTTAATAAAAGCGGCGCCCATTTTGGCTACAAACTGCGGGTCCTCTCCGTAAGAACGGGTGTTAATAATCAAATTATCCGGGTTGTTATTCACATCCACTACCGGGGCAAAATTCACATGAATCCCCACGGCCCGCGCTTCTTCACCAATAATTTTGCCCATTTGGTATGCATATTCCGGTGACCGGGTCGCGCCAATGCCCATGTTGGTCAGAAAATCCGTCCCTTCCTCCACCCGCATGGTAACCCCCCATTCCATATCCGCCATAACCATAAGCGGAATGCGGGCCTGATTTTGCAAGCGTTGAATGTAACGGGCAACGGCATAGGGATTACCTTTGTAGATGGAAATCGCACCGATGTGGTAATCGCGAACCAGGCGTTCAATTCGCTGAAAGGTGGGATTGTCCTCATTGTAAAATCGCGGATAGTAGGTAAAAACAAACATCTGTCCCAACTTTTCTTCCAGGCTCATCCGGCGGAGCTGTTGTTCCACCCAATCGGTTTGCGTCGGTTTCCGCGTTCCGGCACAGGAAAGCCACAATCCCATGAAAACCAAAACAAAAATCAAGAGATTTTTTTTGCTGTGCATAAACAACCCTCGTTCTTTCACATTAACCCACTTTTAATTCCTGCAATTGCTGCCGGACTTTTTCGCCCGGCTCGATGCCCGCTTGCTGAAACGAATACAATACCGCTGCAGCCGCTGTTTCCATCCGGGGAGTAATGTACTGAAGCTGCAAGCCCAGACCGGCAGCTTTTTCTTTGAATTTACGGGCAACAATGTCAATTTCGGTTAGAATACTCCCCGCCAGGGAAATATTGTACTGCTGGCTCATTTCACCGCCAAAATAACGAATGGCTTCCAACGCCATGTTCAACAGGGCCTGAGCCGCGTCATCCACAATGGCCAGGGCTTCCGGGTCGCCGTGCTCTGCCATTTCACACACCAGGCGGGCACAACTGGCAATCAGGCGCACGGGATTGACCGACGAATACACCACGGTAATCAAACTTTTGGGCTGCCCGATGCCGTAAAACGTGAGCAGTTTTTCCGTTAAACGGGAAGGGGGCAAACCCAATTCCGCATCGTGCAATGCTTTGCGAATTGCCTTGCTGCCAATATAAAAACCGCTGCCTTCATCACCCAGCAAATATCCCCAGCCGCCAATTTGATGGTATTGATTATCCTTCCCTTTCACCAAGCAGATGGATCCGGTTCCGGCAGAAATCAGAATACCCTGCTCTTCCCCAAAAATGGAATAATACAAAATTTCCGCATCGCTTAAAACGGTAAAGTTGCGGATACCGGTATTGCGAATAATTGCCGTTACCCCTTCCCGCTCCTGGGGACGGCCCGCACCGGCAAAGGCAAATGTTGCCCAGCGGATGTTTTCCGTATCGCCGTCTGGGAGCAATTCCTGCAAAATGGAGCGAATTAGTTGCGCAACGGATCCCCGGTCCAGAACGGCAATGTTACCCGTGCCTTTCCGGGTGGTTCGAACCACCTTGCCCTGCGCATCCATTAAAATCGCTGCTGTTTTGGTACCGCCACCGTCCACACCAAGAAAGTACATCATCCGTTCCTTTCTTTACGACCCCCCTCAATGGTTAACGCGTTTATTCTGCTGGGCTTACGTCCCAATAAACTATTGAAATCGCCATTTTTCTACATTTATTTTGTCCAGAAATAATACTATATTGACAAAGAAGGGGTAAAAATAGTATTTTACAAAATCAAGATAGTATAATGAGGTTTTACCATGAAACCAATCAATGTAAGGCTTTCCAAACCCCCTCAATCGTCATTCAAATTTAAAAAGATTCAAAAAGAAAGCCTGGAATTCAACTGGCATTACCACCCCGAATATGAAATCATGTTCATGTACAAGAGCCGGGGAAAACGGTTCGTCGGTGACAACATCGATTACTACCAGGAAGGTGACCTTTTCTTTATTGGCCCCAATTTACCGCATACCTGGTATTCACCGCCGGGTGCAAACAGTAATGGCAGTATCCATGAGGCCATCCTGGTACAGTTCAAAGATAATATGAATGGCATTCAATTCCGCCAGATTCCTGAATTTATTTCCATTGTCCACCTCTTTTCCATTGCCCGGCGGGGGCTACAGTTTTTTGGCAAAACCCGGGAGGAAATTGTCAACCTTCTGTTCAAAATAGAACATCTGGATGGCGCCGACCGGTTGTTGACCCTGTTGAAAATTCTGGACATCATGGGCCATGCCGACAAGTCAGAGCGCAAAATTTTATCCTCCATTGAATTTACCAATCGGTTTCAGGAAAAAGAGCAATCCCGCATTGACAAAGTGTGTACCTACATCAATCAAAATTACAAGAAAAAACTAAAGCTGGAAGACGTTGCCGCCATTGCCAACATGAGTACCACGGCATTCAGCCGTTTCTTTAAAAAATCCACCGGAAAAACCTTTGTGAATTATGTCAATGAACTGCGAATTGGCTGGGCCTGCAAATTGCTAATTGAAACGGAAATGACCATTGCCGAAATCTGTTACGAAGTGGGATTTAACAACCTGTCCAATTTCAATCGGCGATTTTATGAACGGCACAAAATGAGCCCCCGGCAATACCGCCAGTCGTTTGGGGCGAAACTGTAATTTGACGCCGGCTACTGATCACGCATTCCGGAACCGTTTCAGGATTTCCACAAATTGGTGCATATCGTCTTCCGTGTGGCGACTGGTTACCACAAAGCGGAAATGTCCACCTGCCGGCGCACCGGGATACTGATTAAACGGCGGAAAAACGCCGGCATCCAGCAGGTAATCCCGGAACTTCCCTACCCGTTCCGCTTCCGGAAATGCAATGGAAATGATGGGAATGGCATCCTGCGGCACGGCATAGCCGACGTCAGCCAGGTGCTGTTTTACCCATCGCGCTGCCTGCTGCACCCGGTGCACCCGTTCCCGATGTTCGGTTAAAAACTGCACCGCCGCTGCGGCTCCGGCAATAACCGGCACGGGCATGGGCGTATGGCCCACAAACGCGGCACTCTGTTCCACAATCCGTTGCTTCAGGACATGCGTCGCCAGAATAACCCCGCCGAACACCCCAAACCCTTTACTCAGGGTACCGGTAATGTACAAATTCTCAGCAGAAAGCCCGAATTTTTCCCAGGTACCCCGGCCACGCTCTCCGGCAACCGCCATGCCGTGGGCATCGTCCACCAGCAGGGAAGCCCCCACCGCAGCGATTGCTTTCCAATAATCCCCCAGAGGTGCCACCTCACCGCGGGCAGCAAAAATGCCATCCGTAACCACCAGCGCCCGCCGGGGATTGGCAATGCCATTCAATGTGTGCTTCAAGCTTTCTACGTCCCGGTGCTTAAAAAAGGACACCGGCAATTGAACAGCACGGGCGGCATCCAACAAGCTGGCATGGGCCTGTTCATCGGCAATTATGACATCAAAATCCGGGCGAAGGGTTTGCAGCAATATTAGATTGGCCAGGTAACCGCTCCCCACAACCAGGGCATCTTCCACACCAAAAAAGCGGGCCAGAAGCGTTTCCAGTTGCACCAATGTGGCATTGTTGCCGGTGGTTAGGCGCGACCCACCACTGCTTAACCCTTGCTGTTGCAGTGCCAATTGAACAGCATGCTGCACTTCCGGTTCAAATGCCAGGCGATGATAATCCGTTCCGGCAAAATACCGGAGGCGTTTTTCATTCCACACCACATGGAGCGAACCGTCAAACGTGAGGGTGGGCCCCATTCCATGAACTCCGGGCATTACAATTCCTCGCACCGTTTTAGGAATGTTTCATCCGGCCGGGCACCCAGACCGGGTTCTTCCGGCAAATGAATGAAGCCATCCTTTACCTGCACCCCGCCGATGACCGGGTCTTCGGCATGTTCAAAAAAGGAATCCAGGTCAAAAAACTGGAACACCGGGCTGGCTGCACCCAGGTGGGCAGTGGCGGTAAGCCCCAATCGGGATTCCGACATGCACCCAACCATGCACTTCCGGCTGCCGGCTTCGGCAATGTGGGCAATTTGCAGTGCCCGGTACAATCCCCCGGATTTGGAAAGCTTGATGTTAAAGTAAGGCACCACGTCCTGTTCCACCAGACGGAGGGCATCCACCGGGGAAAATACGGATTCATCAGCCATTATGGGAATGGGCGAATGCGCGGACACGTATTTCAGCCCCTGCACATCGGCCACCCGGCAGGGTTGTTCACAAAATTCGATATCAAATTCTGCCAGCCGATTCAAGTTTGCTACCGCCTGCATGCGGTCCCATCCCTGATTGGCATCCACCCGAATGCGCAGGGCATCCCCCACCGTCTGGCGAATGGCTTCCACGCGGCGGTAATCTTCCGTATCGGAAATGCCCACTTTAATTTTGATGATTCGGAATCCTTTTTCCACAACCTGACGGGCTTTTTCGCCGGCTTCTTCCACGCGCCCAATGCTAATGGTAAAATCGGTTTCCAGCGGGCGCCGCGTTCCACCCAAAAATTGATACAGCGGCATTCCGGCAGCCTGGGCGGCAATGTCGTACAACGCCATATCGAAGGCGCTTTTAATGGTGGGGTTGTGGGGCAGAAAGGCATCCATTTCGCCAACGCGATCCGCCAGTTCCAGGGGATTTTTCCCCAGAAGCAGTTCACGCAATTCCTGCGCCACTGCCAGGTCAATGCGTTGTGTCTCCCCAACCAGGGCGTGAAACGGCGACGCTTCTCCCCAGCCGGTCAGGCCTTCATCCGTTTCAATGCCGATAAGTACATTCTCTGCCTTTTCCAGTTTCATGGTAGCAATGGTAAACACATCGGTACGGGCAATATCCATTTTAAAAATGCGAATACGGGTAATCTTCATCGCGTGTAACCTCCTTCTCGTTTTCAAAAGCGGCAGGTTAAATCCCGGCACCTGCCCGTGTTTATTGCCAATCCTCAGCCGGGTACAGCAAATATTTTTCCCACAGGGGCAGGAAATGTTGCAGTTGTTCTTCCCACTGACGATACAGGCGGCGCACGTCGCCGTTGCGTTGAATAACCTGGCGTAATTCATCGGTACCCGCCAGACGGTCAATCGCCCGCTTGCGAAAGCGAAACTGCCCGGGATAGAGCCGGTGCAACTCGGACAGGAGTAACACACCCGTCAACACCGGTTTAAACTGCTCCCGGTTGGTTACCCGAATGCGAATGCCCTGACACTGCTGGTCTTTGTATTTCGGGTTTTCGGCCATGCCGGGAATCCGCACCGGCGTAAAGCTGGTATCCGTAAAGGTTACGCCGGGCAGGTTCAGGGCAGCCATTGCCGCCGCCAGTTGCCGGCCATTAATCCAGGGAGCACCCACCAATTTAAACGGCAGGTACGTTCCCCGGCCTTCGGACACATTGGTTCCTTCAATCAAACAAAGCCCCGGATACAGGGTCGCCGTTTCCACATCGGGCATGTTGGGAGAAGGCTTAATAAAGCGTAACCCGGTCTGGTCGTACCACATGGGGCGTTTCCATCCTTTAAGTGGAATAACGGTGAGTTGGGCACGCACCCCGTTTTTTAGCCACCCCTGGTCGTTAAACAACCGGGCCAATTCACCCACCGTCATGCCGTGGCGCATGGGGATGGGGAACATCCCTACAAAACTGGCATAGGCGGTGTCCAGCACGTTTCCTTCCACGGCAATCCCCGTAATGGGATTGGGCCGGTCCAGCACCACAAACGGAATGTGCTGCTCGGCGGCAGCTTCCATTGCCAGGGCCATGGTGTAAATGTAGGTGTAGTACCGTGCCCCCACATCCTGAATATCAAACACCAGCACATCCACTTCCCGGAGCATCTCCGGCGTTGGTTTACGGGTTTTTCCGTACAGGCTGTAAATCGGTACGCCCTTAATGGGGTCAACCTCCGATTCCACTTTTGCGCCGGCTTCGGCACTTCCTTTAATGCCATGCTCCGGACCAAACAAGGCCGTAATTTTCACCCCCGGCAACCGGCCAATGACGTCCGTAATGTACCGGCCGTCTGCCGTAAAGGCGGTGTGGTTGGTAATAATCCCCACCCGCTTGTTTTGAAACAGGGAGGCGTATTCTTCCACACGGTCCAATCCGGTCAGAACCGGTGTGTTCTGGGGGGATTTTCCGGCAGAAATCAGCAGCAGTGCCCCCAAGAGCACCCACCACACTTTCGTTCCCAATTTGTTCATGCTGTTCTCGTTCTCCCCGGTTTTTTGTTTCCACATTGTTTGCAACTTCATTTGTCCCATACGCACCGGCTGCGGCGGTTAGCATGGTTCGCTACAGAAAATAAATACGACGGTTGAAATTACCGCACCCTTCCCCGGCCATTTTCGTATAGCCCGACCTTTCCCTGCCGTAAACTAACACAACTTTTCTTAGATTTTAATAAAAATTTGCTTCCGGTACAGTACCCACATGACGGCCAACCAGAACACCACATTGGTCAACGCAAAGGCCAGAGAGGCGTTAACGGGGGAAAGCCAGCTGGCAAATACTTCATGGTACAGAAATGATTTTAACGAAATGAGTTTCCCCTCCTCCACCGGAACTTTTACCAGAATTAATATCCGTGCCAGGAGGCCGGACAGGACAAAAACCGCCAGAGCATTCACCCCATATACAATGGCGGGTTTGGCCCAGGACCGGTAACCGGCCACATCAATAAGCCAGTAACTGACTCCCAAAAACTGCAATGCTGCACCGGCAGTAAAGACGACGTAGGAGCTGGTCCACAGATTTTTATTAATGGGGAACACAATTCCCCAGAACAATCCTGCAATAATAGCCAGCCAGCCGG
>WGBF01000334.1 GCA_015494485.1 bacterium
ATGTCCACCCGCCCAATACCGTTTTTCGCTGCAACCTTATTCACATATTCGAACAAGGGGAGTGCCCCGACCACTTCCCGCGGTTCGGTACGGTTAATGACTTTTACCGGAATGCCATCTTCAAAGAAAATATCCAGAATAGTTTCCCGGTCCGGGGCATCCTTGGGGGACACCGTTCGGGTAAAGATGGATTCGTCGGGACGCAGTTCAGGGTCTTCCAGAATGCCGGCCTCGTGGCTGATGTGCATCAGATTCTCGTCTTCACTATAAGGCTTTTTTTCGGTGGCGGTGACAGGAATGCCTTCTTCCTGAGCGTACCGGATTAAATCCGTTCGCCCCTTGAAGCGTTCCAGAAACTCCGGGTCCCGCCACGGTGCAATGACCTTGATGTCCGGCTTTAACGCGTAATAGGTGAGTTCAAAGCGCACCTGGTCATTTCCTTTACCGGTGGAACCATGCGCCACGTATTCCGCCCCTTCTTTTTCCGCAATTTCGATTTGTTTTTTAGCCAGTGCGGGGCGCGCCAGGGGAGTTCCCAGCAGGTACGTTCCTTCATAGAGGGCATTGCCCTGAAGGGCCGGGAAGATGTACTGCGTGACAAATTCTTCCCGCAGGTCTTCAATATACACCTTGCTGGCGCCGGTTTTCAGGGCTTTCTCCCGAATGGCATCAAAATCCTCCTGTTGCCCAATGTTGCCCACAAAACAGACTACCTCGTAGCCTTTGTTTACCAGCCATTTTAAAATTACGGACGTGTCCAGTCCGCCACTGTAGGCCAGAATGACTTTAGGTTTACTCATCTCGCTTACTCCTTATGGTTTTTATCGTTTCAATTGCGTACCAGCGGGTTGCCCTTCCGTTACCGCTGCAAATTGATTGAAGTGGCATACGCGAACCTCCCGTACACCCAGATTCAATGCCCGAAAGGCATTGTCCAGTTTGGGAATCATGCCGGAGTGAATGTGCCCTTGGTATTTTAACTGCTGATAATCCGCAAAAGAAAGCACGGGGATAGCCGAATCGGGGTCTGCGGCATTTTGCAAAACCCCGGGACGATCCAGGCAAAGCACCAGATGCACCGTAAACGACTGGGTGAGCGCAATGGCCACCTCCGTGGCGATGGTGTCCGCATTGGTGTTCAGAAGCTGACCTTCTGCGGTAACGGTAAGGGGGGCAATCACCGGCGTTATTTTTTGCTCCAATAAATGGTACAGAAAGGTGTGATTCACCCGGTCGATATCGCCCACAAAGCCAAAATCAATGGGGGTAGGGGGGCGCCGGTGCGCCAGGATGAGCTGGTTATCCGCACCGGTCAGGCCCACTGCCGGTGTGCCCAGACCATTCAACCGGGCGACAATGGTTTTGTTTACCAGCCCACCGTAGACCATGGTTACGACATCCAGCATCTCCCGGTCGGTAATTCGCCGCCCTTTCACCATTTTCACAGAAATGCCCATCCGTTCCGCCAGGTCTGTGGCTTGTTTACCACCACCGTGTACCAGTACGCGGGGCCCATTCAATGCGGAAAAGGTTTTCAGGAAGCGCTGCAATGCGTCCGGCATGTCCATTATAGCACCGCCAATTTTGGCAACCCACAGGGTCGGTCGTTCCTGTACGTCCATCAGTATCCTCCTAATACCCAATGCTTTTTAATTCCAGACCTGCCGTTTCCGGCAATCCCAGCATAATGTTCATGTTTTGCAAGGCCTGTCCGGATGCCCCCTTGAGAAGATTGTCAATGGCGCTCACAATGAGCAATTTGTTCTTCACTTCCGTGAGGTACAATACCGCGTAATTGGTATTGACTACCTGTTTTACGGAAGGCAGGGTATCCAGCAGAAAAACAAATGGTTCCGATTGGTAATAAGATCGAAATACTTTCTGAACGGTGGCCAGCGGTGCCGGTTTTTCCATGTACACCGTGGCGTAAATTCCCCGTGTAAAATTGCCCCGCATGGGGATGAAGTTCAATTCCGGTACGGGCGTGGACTGAAGCATGCCCAAAGTGGCTTCAATTTCCGGCAAATGGGGATGGTCAAATGGTTTGTAAATGGACACATTGCTGTACCGCCAGGTAAAGTGTGTGGTTTCGCTGAGCGCTTTTCCGGCGCCCGTGGAACCGGTAACTGCGTGAATGTGCACGGTAGAACGGAGCAACCCCTCCTTTGCCAGGGGTAGCAATGCCAGTTGAATGGCGGTGGCAAAACATCCGGGATTGGCCACCCGGCGGCTCTGCCCGATTTCTGTCCGAAAGGCTTCCGGAAGTCCGTACACAAATTCATCGCGTGCTAAGCGAAAATCGCGACTCAGATCCACAACGGGAATCGTTTCCGGGATGGCGTGGGCTGCCAGAAACTCCCGCGCCGCGCCATGGGATACCGCCAGGAAAATGCCGTCCACATCCGTGTGAAACGCGTTCGTAAATGTGATTTGCGAAACCGGTAACACATCCGGGTGGACTGCCGTCACAGGTTGGCCGGCATAGGTAGCACTGTAGCAATAGGCAATTTCCAATTCGGGATGAAATTGAAGAAGACGAATCAACTCCCCGCCGGTATAACCGCTGGCGCCGATAATAGCAATCCGATACCGTTTACCCATTGGCAACTCCTCCTTTCGGTTTGTGCAGCACATGCCGCCAGTACTCAATGGTGTGCAGAATGGTGTTTTTCCATTTTTTCCATATTGTAGCGGGCTGGCGTTTCTCCTGGGGGTCATACAGAAGACCTGTGCACAAGCAATGCTTAAAATGATTCCCTTCCAGAATAGGGTAATTGCGGCACGACCGGCAGCCTTCCCAGAACGTTGGATCCTCTGTTAGCTGGTAGAGGGGGACAGGGATAAAGCCCAGTTCGGTATTCATTTTCATCACCACGGGACTGGTGGTTATGGAGAAAATCTTGGCATCGGGAAAATTTCGCCGGGAATGGGTAAAGGAAGCCTGTTTTAACGCTTTGCCCAGTTTCCGCCCCCGAAATTCCGGAACAATGATTAAGCCGCTGTTGGCCACATATTGTTTGTTGGCCCAGGTTTCGATATAAGTAAACCCGGCCAGGCGCCCATCCTTATGAAAGGCGATAATGGCTTTGCCTTCCCGCATTTTATCGGCAATGTAATCCGGGCTTCGTTTGGCAATACCAATACCGCGGGCTTTGGCACTTTCTTCCAGTAATGCCGCAATATCGGCGGCATATTTTGTATGTTCTTCAGTGGTCGATTGAATAATAAAATCACCAAATCGTTTTTTGTACGGATGCTTCACCATAAGTACTGCAACTCCGTGCTTAAATGTTCGGATAAATAAAATAGAATATGGCTGTGGATGATGTGATGACGTGTAGACCCCTTAGGGCCTACGGCGGAAACGACGAATAACCGGGCGCGGGCAAGGAAGGAGGGAAAGCTGTGGAAGCAGGGATCGCCCTTGAGGTAATTCTGCAGTATATGTGAATTTCTTGCCCGACATTCTTCCTAAAAATTTTTACCGGCAAAAGATATATTAAAATTTTAATAAATTCAATAGCGTTGCTAAAAAAAGCAGCGATTACATTATGATGCAATAATATCAAACATACTGAATTATGGTGGTATGATTATTAATTTGGTGAGCCACACAACCATAGTTTTTCCAGACACTCCACCCGGCAATTTATGCGCATCTATTGCGAAAAAATGACCGGGTTACAATAGAAAAAATCTACTGCAGGAATAATTATTTCCCATATTTTAAAGCATTTATGGGGTTAGAATAAATTGGCATGGTATGTGCGAAATTTTAATTTCGTCAAATTACACGGAGGTTTTGTTATGAAACGTGCTGTTGTCTTCATTTTTAGCTTACTTCTTATTACGTTTGTCGGAATAAGCTGTAGCAAAATATTAAACGAAGTCCAATCCACCGGGACGTTAAAGTTATATCTCACCGATGCGTTCGGGAGTTTTGAACGCGTTGATGTAACCTTTTCTGAGATTCAAGCCCACGTGGACGGGGAATGGGTTACAGTGCGGGATGATGAACCCGTAACCGTGAATTTACTGGAATGGAATAACGGCAATGCCTTTTTGCTTGGCGACGCCGAATTACCCGCCGGGCACTATACGCAAATTCGCTTAAAAATACTCAATGCCAGCGTGACAATGGATGGAATGACCTATCCCGTACCGGTACCCAGCGGGGCACAATCCGGTTTAAAAATACTTGTCAATTTCGATATTGAACCGGGTTTCACCTACGAGTTGGTGCTGGATTTTGATGCCCACCGCTCCATTGTAATGCGAGGACGTTTCCCCAACCCGCTGCGGTTTATTTTTAAACCAATAATTCGTGCAGTACCACGGGCCATTAGCGGCGCCATTACCGGTACGGTGACCAATCCCGAACATCTTCCCATGGCCTATGCCATCAATGCCGACAACGATACGGTGACCACTTCCCCGGTTGTCCATAATGGGCGGTTTATGCTGGCCTTTTTACCGGAGGGATTTTACACAGTGGCCATTGAAGATACCCTCAATCAACATTTTGAGAAAGATAGTATTCAGGTAAC
>WGBF01000335.1 GCA_015494485.1 bacterium
CCACCTTCACGTAGCGAATTCCCTTTTGCCCCCGGAGGGCTTGTTCCATGGCACGCTCAATACCTTTTTTGCCTACTACATCACCCAGTTCGTACTCTTTAAAAATGGCCAGCTCCCGTTCGTTGATTTCACCCAGCGTTCCCAGCACATGGGCAAAACCCCGTTTGCGAAGATAATGCCGGGCCGGTTCCACCTGCCAGTGCACGCCGGGAAGGTCAATAGCATTTTCCTGAATGTACGCTAGGGTTTGAGGATCCACCGCGCGGGCAATTTTAACCGGCTGGAATTTTCCGGCGCGCCGCAGCCGCTGCCGCAGCTTTTTTTCGTCCAAATTGAAGAGACGTACCATTTCTTTAATGGTGTGGCGGGTGGTTTGACCGGGAATTAAGTACAGGGAAAAACTGGGGCGGTTGTCGGCAATTAAAAGGCCATTTCGGTCATAAATGTTCCCCCGCACCGGCAATTCCGTAAGCACGCGGACGCTGTTTTTGGACGACTTCTCCTTATAAATGTCCTGCTGGTAAATCTGCAGGTAATAAAAACGGCTGGCCAGAATGACCACAATGGCAATGGTTACGCCATACAGCACGTATTTTCGTGAGATGGAAATCATCAGGCCGAAAATTCTTCCAGTTCAAACCAACGATTCCAGATGTAATAAATAAATGCACCCACCAGTACGGTGTAAAACGTATTGGGAATCGTCAATTGCAGCAACAGCAATTTCAGGGAAAACTGTTCGCCAAGAGTAAGCACAAAAAAATACACCATGTCATGCACAAAACTGGTAATGAGCAATGTCACAATGAAACGTCCCTGTTCCTGAAACAAATTCCCCAGGCTGGCGGCAGTATAACCCGCAATGGTCTTGCTTAAGGCATTCAGCCCCAGCAGGTGGGCCGACAGCAAATCCGTTATCAGGCCGCTAAAGAACCCCGCGGTGGTGCCCCAGTTGTACCCGGTTCGAAACGCAAACGCCGTCAGCACAATGACCACCAGATCCGGTTTCCACTGAAAGATGGTGAAGTAGGGGATAATGGTGGCCTGGAGCAAAATGGCCAGTAAAAAGAAAATGCTGTACCGTACAAAAATGTTATTCATTGGAGATTACCACCCCATTTTGCAGGGAATCCGGGCACATGATGAACACTTCTTCCAGGGCATTGAAATTCACCGCCGGCCGCACTCGTATTTCCTTAAAAAATTCAAATTTATTTTCCTGAACCGACTGCACCACCCCGATTTTGATACCCGACGGGTAAATGGGGCTTAAACCGGAAGTGATGACGGCTTCCCCCACCGTTACGTCCACATTTTTAGCAATGTAGCGGAGTTCCAGCCAGGGATTGCCAGACCAGGCAATGGTGCCGACTTCCCGGCTATGTTGTAACCGGGCGCTGACCAGAGCGTTGTAGTCCAGCAAAATCTGCACAATGGCGTGGTGGGGTTCCGTAATCAGCACCCGACCCACCAGGCCGTCCGCGTTAATTACGGGGCAATTTTTCCGTACCCCCTCCAGGGAACCGGCATTCAGGATTACGGAGCGCACGCCCCGTTCCGTTCCTTCCCCGATGACCTGCGCTGCGATTAAGTGATAGCGGGACGTGTCTTTCAAACCCAGCAGCCGCTTCAGGCGAATGTTTTCCAGCAATGCTTCGCCCAGTTGCTGATTGATGACCTTTAGCTTGAAAATTTCCTTCTGCAGCGCCTGATTTTCGCGTTTTAAATCCTGCAGGTAAGTGAATTTTTGTTGAATGGAATGAATGCCGGAAACGGCAGCCAGCAATCCCAGACGGATACCCCGCAGGGCACCGGGACGATTGAAATTCATTAACAGAAAGGCAAGGAAAACATAGAAGGCCAGCAGCAGCACGGGCCCCTTCCCAAACAATACATGAGTGAAACGACGCATAGGGTATTTGTTACAACCGCCTGTTTTTGATGATGACTTTGTGGTAGCGCGGAAAATCGTCCAGAATTTTGCCGGTACCCCGGGCTACGCAGGTTAACGGGTCTTCTGCAACATTGACCGGTAGCTGGGTTTCCTGCATAATGCGGTCATCCAGCCGACGCAGCAATGCGCCGCCCCCGGACAAAATGATGCCCCGGTCTAAAATGTCCGATGCCAGTTCCGGTGGCGTGTGTTCCAGCGTGAGTTTGACCGCTTCCACAATGGTGTTAATGGGTTCGTTCAGCGCTTCGCGAATTTCGGCAGAGGAAACTTCCACTGTTTTGGGAATTCCGTCCACCAGATCGCGCCCCTTTACGGTAGTGGTGATTTCTTCTTCCAGCGGCAAGGCCGATCCAATTTCGCACTTCAGGTTTTCAGCGGTCTTTTCGCCAATGAGCAGGTTGTAATTTTTTTTGAAATACTGAACGATGGCTTCGTTCATTTCGTCGCCACCCACACGAATGGAAGAGTGTAGAACGATACCGCCCAGGGAAATCACCGCAATTTCAGAGGTACCGCCGCCGATGTCCACAATCATATTGCCAATGGGTTTTTCAATTTCCAGGCCAATGCCAATGGCAGATGCCATTGCTTCGGCCACCAGGTACACTTCCCGCGCCCCGGCGCGTTCGGCACTATCCCGCACGGCCCGTTTTTCCACTTCGGTAACCCCGGAGGGAACACATACCACCACGCGGCCGATGCTGATGCGATTTATTTTGGCTTTTTTGATGAATTCACGAATCATGACTTCGGTGGCTTCAAAATCGGCAATAACCCCATCCTTCAGGGGGCGGATGGTTAAAATGTCCCGGTGGGTGCGTCCCAGCATATCCCGGGCTTCCTGCCCCACCGCCACCACTTTACCATTGTTTTCTTCGAAGGCCACAATGGAGGGTTCGTTGACCACCACGCCTTTTCCGCGTACGTAAATCAGGGTATTGGCTGTACCCAGGTCTATTCCAATATCATTGGAGAGAAAATTAAACAGCGCCATACAAACTCCTTTTTACACGTTCAAGTTGATACCCAAATGTTTTCGGCAATGTTGTACCGTATTTTTTGTAAAATGTGAAATTAACGTCCTTTAGCGTCAATGCAACCTTTAATTTTTAAGCGTTGGGCCAATTCATGCAGCCCGATGCTTTTGCTTAATGTTTAAAATGGCGAATGCCGGTAAATACCATGGCAATGCCGTGTTCGTTAGCGGCTTGAATGACCTCTTCATCCCGAATGGAGCCGCCTGGTTGAATAATGGCCGTAACCCCCAGCGCCGCCGCTTTGTCGATGCCATCCCGGAAGGGGAAGAACGCATCCGATGCCAGCACCGCTCCGGTGGTTTCGTGATTGAATTTTTGCGCTTTCCACCCGGCCAGTTCCACCGAATCCACCCGCGACATTTGACCGGCACCGGCACCCAGAAGTTTTTGCTCCCGCGCCAGCACAATGGCGTTGGACTTCACGTGCTTCACCACCTTCCAGGCAAACAGCAAATCCGCCCACTGTTGTTCGGTGGGTTCGGTCTCTGTTACCACCTTAAACTGATCGGTATTTTCCTTAATGCTGTCGGATTCATTCACCAGGTAACCGCCGCACACGCTTTTTACTTCCCAGAAGGGTTCCTGAAAGTGGCCCACCGCGGCGCGAAGTAGGCGTAAGTTCTTTTTCTTCTTCAGGCGTTTTAATGCCTCTTCCTCAAAATCCGGCGCAATAATGCACTCAAAAAATATTTTGGCCATTTCCTCGGCGGTGGCGGCGTCCACGGGGCGGTTCAACGCCACAATACCGCCAAAGGCACTCACCGGATCACCGGAAAGCGCTTCAGTAAAGGCTTCTGCCGTCACCGTGCGGGTGGCAATGCCAGCCGGATTGGTGTGTTTGATAATGGCTACCGTGGGTTCCGTAAATTCTGCCACCAGCCGGTATGCGGCATCCACATCTACGTAATTATTAAAGGACAATTGCTTCCCCTGCAGTTGTTCCACCGCCGCCATGCCGGTTTTGCCTTTAAAGGCAGGGGCATAAAATGCCGCTTTTTGATGGGGATTTTCCCCGTAGCGCAGTGCGGCATGTTTCTCCATCAACAACGGCAAACGGGTGTTGGTATCTTCGTGATGCAGGTATTCATCGAAATAGGCGGTTATCTGGGAATCGTACCAGGTGGTGAACCAGAACGTTTTGGCTGCCTGTTCCCGGCTAAAAGAAAGAGGAACGTTGCCCTTGCCTTCTTTAAACAACTGGATGAACCGTTCATATTCGCTGGCAAAGGGCAGCACCACCGTGTACTGGAAATTTTTTGCCGCTGCGCGCAACAGGGTAGGGCCACCAATGTCAATGTACTCAATGGCTTTTTCCAGCGGTAAGCGATTTTTTACCGCCTCTTCCACGAAGGGGTACAGGTTGACCACTACCAGTTGAATCCGGCGGGCCTGGATGCTTTGCAGCTCTTTCTGGTGTTCGGTGCTGTTGGTTGCCAGTATTCCGGCGTGAATCCGGGGGTGCAGCGTTTTTACGCGCCCGCCCAGCACTTCCGGGAATTCCGTGACTGCCTCCACCGGTGTCACCGGAATTCCGTTTTCTTCCAGATACCGGGCCGTACCGCCGCTGGAGATAATTTCTACCTTGAACTCTGTGAGGGTCTGGGCCAGCGGTAATAGCTGACTTTTGTCCCAACAGCTAATAAGTGCCCGTTCAATTTTTATCATGGTGTCTCGCTTTCCTGGTTAAAATACACGCGTTTTCCCACCACCTCAAACGGGTGGGTCAGTAACTGTTGTAAAACCCGGGGGTAAACCTGATGTTCAACGGCTAACACCTTTTCCGCAATTTCTTCCGGAGAACGGCATTCCCGAATCACCACCGGTTCCTGAAAAATAATAGCGCCCTGGTCGTATTCTTCGTTCACAAAATGAATGGTTACGCCGGTAACCTGAGCCCCCGATTGAAATACAGCCTCATGCACGTGCATTCCGTACATCCCTTTGCCCCCAAATGCCGGCAGCAGCGCCGGGTGGATGTTCACAATACGGTTGGGAAATTGGCGAATGACGGACGCGGGAATTTTCTTCATGTAACCGGCCAGCGCAATCCATTCAATGTGGAACTCTGCCAGGGTGTGCAGTAAATCGGTTTCATATTGTTGGGGGTCTGTGTACCGAGTAGGGGAGAGTACCCGTACCGGAATGTTCCAGGAGCGCGCTGTTTGTACTACCGGGGCGCCGGGATTGTTGGAAACCACCAACCCAATGGTAGCCGTCAGTTGCCCTTCCTGGATGGCCTGATACAGGTTCATGAAATTGCTGCCCCGTCCGGAGGCAAAAACCGCAATCGTTGTCACGGATGTTTCGTCCTCAATTTAGAATTAAAATATAAGCACAAGCGGACAGGGTGTCAACCGGCGATATGGTAATGGTGCACACAATTTTTACGGATTCGCGCGCAGGTAAAGGCGCGGATTGGTCTGCTGCTAAAGGCGTGAACGATCGGGGTTGGCAGGCGCTAAAAGCAATTCTGTAAACCAATTACCCATTGACCCTTTACGGCAATTGTGCGTAAAATATCATAAACCATCTGGAGGGGAAGAACGATGAAAACAAACCCGTTATCCCGCCTGTTTTTATCC
>WGBF01000336.1 GCA_015494485.1 bacterium
AGATTTTATTGGAGAAATTGCGCCCCATTTCAAAATGCTCCATGGCCAGGTTAATATCCTGTCCTTCGGAGCTGAGCATAATCAGGGTAAAGCGCATGGCATCGGCACTGTACTGCTCAATCACGTCAATGGGGTCAATGCCATTGCCCAGGGACTTGCTCATTTTCCGTCCCTGCTTGTCGCGCACAATGCCGTTCAGGTACACATCCCGGAAGGGAATGTCATTCATAAACTCCAGCCCGGCCATAATCATCCGCGCTACCCAGAAGAAAATAATGTCGGGTCCGGTGACCAGAGTGTCCGTGGGGTAGAAATATTTTAAATCCTCCGTTTCCTCCGGCCAGCCCAGGGTGGCAAAGGGCCACAGCCAGGAGGAAAACCAGGTATCCAGCACATCCTCATCCTGATACAGATTGGTGCTGCCACATTTTTCGCATTTGGGCGGTTGTTCCTGAGCCGCCATCATGTGGCCGCAATCCCGGCAATAATATACCGGTATGCGATGCCCCCACCAGAGCTGGCGGCTAATGCACCAATCGCGGATGTTGTCCAGCCAGTTAAAATAGGTCTTAATCCAGCGTTCTTCGGGATGCAGTTTAATTTGCCCGTTTTCCACCACTTCTTTTGCCCGCCGCGCCATGTCCTTCATGCGCACAAACCATTGTTCGGACAGCCAGGGTTCCACTACCGTCCCACAACGATGGCAATGCCCCACATTGTGCACGTGCTTTTCCACCTTAACCAGCAGCCCCTGGGCCTCCAGGGCCTTCACCACCTCTTTGCGGGCAACAAAGCGGTCCATGCCCTTAAACGCCCCGGCATTCTCATTTAGTGTCCCATCCCGATTTAAAATATTGACTGCCGGTAAATTATGCCGCTGGGCGATATTAAAGTCATTGGGGTCATGGGCAGGGGTAACTTTTACCGCTCCGGTACCGAATTCCGGATCCACTTCTTCATCAGCAACAACCGGAATCTCCCGATTCATTAAGGGCAAAATTAATGTTTTGCCAATGAGGTGTTTGTAGCGCTCGTCATCGGGATTTACCGCCACAGCAGTATCCCCCAGCATGGTCTCCGGACGGGTGGTTGCCACAACCACAAATTCTTCGCTATCCTTCACGGGGTATTTAATGTACCACAGATTCCCTTCAACGGTCTTGTATTCCACTTCTTCATCGGAAAGGGCGGTGGTACAGCGGGGACACCAGTTAATAATGTAGCGGCCTTTGTAAATCCAGCCTTTCTGGTAGAGGCGGATGAACACCTCTTTGACGGCACGGGTGTAGGGTTCATCCATGGTAAAGCGGGTCCGCCGCCAGTCCAGCGAACAGCCCATCCGTTTTAGCTGATTAATAATGGTATTTCCGTATTTTTCTTTCCATTCCCACACGCGCTTTACAAAGGCTTCCCGCCCCAGATCAAACCGGGTTAGGTTTTCCTTGCGCAGCTCCCGCTCCACCACGTTCTGGGTGGCAATACCGGCATGGTCAGTACCGGGCAGCCACAATGCTTCGTAGCCTTCCTTGCGTTTCCAGCGAATCAAAATATCCTGGATCGTATTATTGAAAGCATGCCCCATGTGCAACGCTGCCGTTACATTGGGCGGTGGAATGACAATGGTGTAGGGGGTTTTCTCGGGATTCACATCGGCATTAAAGTAGCCTCGTTCCAGCCAGATGCGGTACCAATCTTCTTCCACCGCTTTGGGATTGTACACCTTGGGAATGTCCACGTTCTTCTTTTCCACGTCTCTGCCAGTCCTATGTTTTAATTCACTTACATGCTATTGCGTTTATTGTGTTCCGGGAAATTTTCCCACAATTCCAATGAAACTGCTTAATATAATAAGCCCCCTGTTCCTTTGCAAAAGCATTGAAAATTGGGTGCATAATGCGCACAATCCCTGAAAAATCCCATTCGTTTACGGAAAAGCGGGATGTTTAACACCATTGGGCAACTTCCAAAGGCTTCATTTCTTTCCTATTACGCCTTTGCCGGGAGAAGCTTCCCACGAAGGAGTACCACCTCATTCACCGGCATATTTGCCGAAATTTCATGTGTGGAAATTTTTCCAAAGCCAGGAGAACCAATACACAAAGCCGCAGGCTCCTACCAGTGGAAACCTGCGGCTCTGAAATACGTGTGTATCGGATTATTCTCCACGCATTACTTCATCAGCACCAATTTGCGGAAACGGTTGTACACAACCGCTGAACCACGCACCACCTGCATGCGGTAAAAATACACACCACTGGCCACCGGCATACCGGCATCATTCCGGCCATCCCATTCCACGGTGTAGCTGCCCGGTGCTACCGTTTTATTCAGCAGCGTTTTTACCTGCCGCCCCGTGTTGTCATACACAGTAAGCGTTACCTGTGCATTCTGGCTCACGGTAAAGGGAATGGTGGTGGTAGGATTAAACGGATTGGGGTAATTGGCTCCCAGATAAAATCCCTGGGCCACCGTTGACGGCTGGTCTTCAATCCCTGTGGGCCGGGATCCAATGGCAAACCACTTGGGGCGAATTCCGCCACTGATTAACGCCTGCGCCTGCCCCGCCGGACTCATTTTGTCACTGGCCAGCGGTTGATAGGCGACCCCATAGTCTGTATTGCCGTACTGGTCGGTCACCCAGGTCTGAAATACAATCCGGTCATCCTGAGTGGAATAGTTAGGATACCCAATCACATCGCCATTATTA
>WGBF01000337.1 GCA_015494485.1 bacterium
GCGGTGATCATGGCCCCGGGAAGCCTGTTGCAAAATCTGCAACAGGTTCAACAGTTAAAGGACGCCGGGGTAATCCATTTTGTGGGGCAGGAACCCATGGAGCGGGAGGCGCTGTTGCCAGAAGATGTGCAGTTTTTGCAACAGCATGTGTTCCCGGAAAATGTTACCTTCGGAAAATTTATTGTCGTGGGTTTACCAACTTCCGGGAAAAGCGAATTCATCCGCACTTTTGCCGGGTTGAACCAGGCGCCCTTAAAGCAGGTGCAATCACTGGATTTTACCCGCATTCGGTTGAACGAGTCCCTGCAACTGGCCTTGTTCGGCGTTTCCATTGATGAGCATTTCCAGCCCATTCTGGAGAAAATTTCCGAAGGTGTGCAGGCCATTATTTTTCTGGTGGATTACGGTTCGCCGGAACGGTTTGAATATACCAAGTACCTTATTCACAGCATTTTAAATACCTACGATGTGCATTTTGTGGTGGGCGTTACCCACATTGGAGGGGATGCGGATGCAGCCATCCGGGATGTCCGAGATGCTCTGGATATCCCCGAACCGCTGGATGTGGTGGCTGTAAATCCCACCAATTTTGGAGAAGTACGACGGCTATTGTACCGCTTGAAACGTTTACCGCATGCAGAAGCCGAGGAAGAGGAATGAAAGAAATCATTGTGTATACCCCGGCAGAACGGGAATCCGAATTGCATTCCCTGATGGCTGCTACCAATTGGCGGGGGGTGGTGGTGCATTCCTCCGAAGCGCTTCTGGAGGCTGTGGAGACCTCTGTGGCAGATGCTGTGGTAACTTATGGGTTGGCTATTAATCAACTGGAAGATTTGCTCACCCTCCTGAATCTTCACGAATTTCAATTCCTCCCTATTTTTACAGTGATTGACGAGCGGGAAAAACTGAACGCCGCACTGGCATTACCAGTGGGAGGGGCTACCTGCATACCGGTTTCCAGAACAGAATTGCGCTTCCGCCTGGAACGCATGATGCAGGATCTGGACATTAACCGCACGGTCATGGAAGGAATGAACTGGCAGGGGAATTTGGTAGAATTTAACCTTATTGATTTGCTTCAGATGGTTGAAGGCACCGGTAAAGATGGCATTATTGAACTGCGCTATCTGGATTGGGTGGCAACGGTGTATTTCCATCAGGGAAAACCCATTCAGGCCAAATTTGGCACCCTGGAAGGATTTCCGGCCATTTTAAAAATGGGGGGCTGGAACCGGGGCACGTTTCAGGTGAAATTCACTGCAATTCCCAGCATTGTGGATGAGATTGGAATGTCCACCCAGGAAATTCTGGTTCAGTTGATGTCCAAAATTTCCGAGCAGGAATCGTTAAGACAGCAACTTCCCGCCTACACGGAAGAATTGATGAGCGACCCCTTTGCGGAAGTAACCCAGTTAACGCCGGTTCAGCAACGCATTGTGGAAATGCTTCGCCATCCGCGACCCCTGTTTCAGTTGCTGCTGATGTTGCCTGAAGACGACCGCGATATTTTAAAAGAGCTGTTGGTGTTGTGGGAGGAAGGAATTGTCGGGTTGCGCAGCGACGTGGAGCGGCACATTCAGGAGCAGGAAGAGAAAAAGGGAATGGGGCGCATCTTCTCCACGGTGGCGCGGTGGTTCCGCCGCAAAGAAGCTCCGGAAGAGCCCATGCCGGAATACCGATATGAAGAAGAACCGCAGGAAATTCGGGTAGAGGTGGAATTGCCGGCTTTAACGGATAAAGACTTTGAGGCCATTCGGGAAAAACTGGGGTAACGTATGCAACTTCTGGAATTTGTGCTCATTGGGCAAAACGAAGCGGTCATTCAATCGTTGTTGCCGGATCTGCCGCTACAAAACCTTCAGGTAAGTGGCCACAATGTGTTGCGGGGTGCAATCAATGATGAAACGGCCGTTATTTTGTACCCCATTTTGTTTAATGACACCCCATCGGATGCGTTTATTGGAAAAATTACCCGTCATGCGTCGGGCATTTTAATTAGCAGCAGCATTACCGAAGGCGAAGCCTGGCTGGAACATCATGAGTTCTGGCGAAATTATTTAACAGCGGAGCCGGTACAACCGGTGATCTGGGTTGTTCCGTTACCAGAGCCGCAGCAAACCATTGTAGAAAAAGTCAGCCAGTTGAGCGGTGGATTGTTATTAGGGGATAAATCGCGCATGTTTTTTGTTCCCGGCGGTGAAACGGGAATTCGCCACAAAATCTGGCGCACATTATTAATGGAACTGCTGCCGGTAACCATCAGTGATGAATAACAATTCCGGTTGATTTACGGGGAGGGGGCTTCTAAATTTTGTCGCTTTCAGCTGCGCGGGTGGCGGAATTGGCAGACGCGCCAGACTTAGGATCTGGTGCCCGAGAGGGTGTGTGGGTTCGAGTCCCACCCCGCGCACAATAATTTTCCATTTTTACTACCGCAGTATTTCCCAGCAAGTGTTTTAATAAAATTGAAAATTAGGATAAGCAACGTTCTGCACACCTTGGTGATTTTTCGATTGGAATTAAAAAGAGAATACAGAACACATTGAGCTACATAGGAGTCACAACCTGAAAAAGAAAAGACAAATTCCCAATTTCTAAATATTCAACGCCTCTTTGAACCGCTGGAAGAAGCTTTTGCTTTTCTTGGGTGGTTTGAGGTTTTCC
>WGBF01000338.1 GCA_015494485.1 bacterium
CGAAAACCGTATAGCGTCCGTTTAAATGCGGTTGGGGCGTGTGGGTAATAAAAAATTGACTGCCGCCGGTGTCTTTTCCGGCATGGGCAATACCTACCGTGCCGCGGTCGTACGGCACATCACTGTATTCACAAGGAATGGTGTAGCCAGGACCGCCCCAGCCATCTCCGCGGGGATCACCCCCCTGAATGACAAATCCCGGTACCACGCGGTGGAACGTCAAACCGTTGTAAAATCCGCTGCGCGCCAGATGCACAAAATTGGCAACAGTTACCGGGGCTTTATTCGGCAGTAAACGAATGTCAATGGTTCCCCGGCTGGTGTGAATGCGCGCCGTGTACTGCGTTTCCGGAGAAAGAGGTTCAAAATCCCACCGGGTTAATTGTTTAGAGGGCACTTCGGGGATGGTAATGGTTGAATCCCCTAAGATGTGAATTAATGCACGCCGGGCGTATTCCCGAATGGGCGGAAAGGGATTTTCCAGTTCCTTTTCCAGCAAGGGAACCGCCTGTGGGGAAGCCAGACTATCCAGTGCTGCCAATATGGCCTGCATGGGTTCAATATCCCGGGGAGCGTTGAACTGCTGGTACACTTCGATGAGCGGCGTTACCGCCAGGGTGTCTTTCCGGGCTGCTAACTGGGCAGCGGCAATTGCACTGATGGCCGGGTCCACTAATCGCAGTTTTTCGATTAGCAGGGAAACAGGGACTTCCGGACGGCCATTCAGTGCTTCCAGCGCCAGGCTTACTACAGGAATTTTGGGGGAATTTGCCAGTTGAATTAAAAGCTGCGTGGATGCGGGCGTGTCAATGTATTGCAACGCTTTAATGTAAAAGTACAATTGGGGCCACCGGGCATTTTCCAGATTCTTCTGAATTAAAGAAAGCGCCCGACCCGGACTAACCTGTGCCAGGGCAATCAGTGCCTGGCCGCGCAGGCGGTAATCCAGCGTGTCCTGGCGAAAAATGTTCCGCAGAACCGTTACGGTGCTACCTGTTTTAAACAGTGCCAGTGTATTGATGGCTTCCATGCGAACGTTGGGATTGGGGTCATCCAGTAATTCCACAATGGTTTTGTAAAGCCGGTTTTTTTGCTTGTACGGTTCTACTACTTCCAGAAAGGCAATGCGTCCGTACCACACCGAATCCCCTGCGGCAGATTGCAAGATGGATTGAAATTCCCGGGATCGGGCAAAGCGCACGTTTTCCCGCACCTTCTCATTCGGTGGCAATTTCCTGAAATCCGGATGGTTTATCATTTCCAGAATGCTACGGATGCCTTTCAGGGCAAAAAAGCGGGTGTAACTGGCGGAATCCTTCAATGCGTCGGCTAAAGCGGATAAGGACGTGGGAGCCGAAATTCGATATAGGGCATAGGCACTGCTCCAGCGGGCACTGTCGGCGCTATCATATTGTAACAAAATTTCCAGCACGTCGGTATTGCTGTAAGCGGGATATCCGCGATAGGCCAACACGCCGGTGGCAATCGCCGCCTGGTATTTAAAAACGGTAGGGGCGCTGCGAAACAAATAGCGCCGCAGAACAGGATGGCTTTTGTTGGTACCACACTTGCCCAGTGCTTCGATGAGAGCAAGTACTACCTTCGGATAGCGTTCTTTTTTGATTTGTTCAATTAAATACGGTTCCGCTTCGGAAGAAAACATTTGCCCAAGGGCAAACGCTGCGGCGATTCGAATTTTCTGCACAGTATCATCACGTAACCGATTCGTTAAAGGGATGATATAATTTTTGTCCTGCACCCGTCCAATGACTTCCACAGTCCGCAGGCGGACCTCCGGATCCGGGTGATTGAGCCAGGCGGTGATTTTTTCTTCATCCAGGTGGCGGGAATATTCCATTTGCCGCAGTTCTTTCAAAATAACCTGCTTTTCAACCTTACCGCAAAACACGAATACCACGGCCAGAAGCAACAGAACCAACTTGCGCATGAAACGACCCCCAGTTTGTTGATTAGGGTGAGTTTACGGCAAATCGGGAATTGTTTCAACATTAATTTTTGGTTATACAAGGTAGAGGGAGGAAAGGAAAAAGATTTGACCGCTGGAGATTCCGTGCAAAGCGAATGGGGAAAGGCCAAATTGACCCAACCCCATTTACTGACAACGTGCTGAACTAAAACCGCTATTTTAATAAAACCATGCGCCGGGTTTGTTGAAAATTCCCCGCCGTAAGACGATAAAAATAAATACCTGCGGGTACGGGATTCCCCTGAGCATTCGTGCCGTCCCAGGAAACAACATATTTTCCCGCGGGAAGCACTCCCTGAAACAGGGTGGCAATTTTGGCACCAGTGGGATTGAAAATTTCCAGTTTTACCATTTCAACCACGGGGATGGAAAACGCAATTTGTGTAGAAGGATTAAACGGATTAGGAAAGTTCTGGGGAAGTGAAAATGTTTCCGGTAAAAATCCGGGGACCGGAACGATGCCAGTGGAAGGATAATTGATATCCGTAAAGTTGGTGTTGTGGGTAAAATGAATGGTAGTATCGCCGGTGTGGGGAACAAACTCGATACGCCAGGCATGGTCTGTGGGAGGAGGATCGTACCGGCAATTCCCGTTAAAATCGGCGTAAAAATCCAGGTTATAATCGTTGTTTAATTCCAGACCGCCCATTGTTACCTGAAAATTAGGCACCCCAATGCTGTCCACCAGCACCCGGTTTATTTCCTCTGTTCCACTGCGGGAAACCACTCTGGCTTCAAACAATTGATGAAGGTGGGGTGTCATATCCATTAGATTTAATGTAACTGCATATTTCCATTCGATGTCTGTAAAGTTGGTGTTATGGGAAAATGTAAAGGTCGTGTCATCCCCAATGTTTAGGGCTTCGATTCGCCAGGCGTGATCTGTGCCGGGGGGATCATATAAACCGTTGCCGTTAACATCTGCAAAAAAGTCTATGTTGTAGGAACCACCACCTTCAACACCCACCACAGATAAATTAAAATCCGGTTGGGTAACAACAGTACTGGCACGTCCTACTTCCCGTCCGGAAGACTGTTCCACCACCCGCATTTGAAGCACCTGGTCCTGGTGGGGCGACATTCCGGAAAATTGGACCGTTACCTGA
>WGBF01000339.1 GCA_015494485.1 bacterium
GGATAAATGTATATCGCTATGTCGGGTTAATACTACAAGAAATTCTGTAATATTTTTTGAAGTTGTAAATATATTGAGGTTTGAATCCAATAAAAGCTTTGATGCACTATGATGAAATTTTGAATCTTCATCAATAGCATAAATTAATATATTAGTATCAACCAAAATTGAATTATTCATAGGCTAATTTTCTTAAATTTAAATTATCAAATTTACCTTTCAGATGAATGGTTTTAATGGATTTCTTGTGCTGTTTAGTGCGTTTTATCAGCTTAAGATATTGTTCAATCTGGTGTAAATGTTCCTCTGGAAGCAAATCAATCTCCTTTTTAATTTTCTCTCTTAATTCCATACAATCCTCCTGAAAGTGTTTTTCAATAAATCAAAAATAACGTTGCTAAAAATAGTATTATTTCCAGTATATTTTGTTTCAGAAAATATATAAATAATTCTTCCAAAACAACCTATCGGTTGCCCAGGACAAAATGCAACCCATTAAAAAGGTGCCTATAAATACAAAGCGTATTTTGAAGTTAAAGCATTCAAATCATATTTCACGCTAAAAGTTGAAAACTAAGATATTATTTCCCCTCACCCGGATTTTACTTCAGTACCTGAATTTTTTATGACACAAAATACGCCCGCCGGCGCCCACAATTTACCTTGCTTACCTGCATACCGATTATTAATTTGATTGTTCTTATTATAGAATAGTGAAAGGATAATCATGTGCGGGATAGCCGCCTATTTTTCACGTACGGATAAAAACGCTGCCCGCCAGGTGATGCTGGCGCTGTACTCCCAGCAGCATCGCGGACAGGAAAGCGCAGGCATAGCCGCCTCCAACGGCGATTTCATTCGCTTGCACAAACAAATGGGCTACGTCAAGGAAGTTTTCTCCGAAGCGGTGCTGGACCAACTGGCCGGCATGAGTGCAATTGGCCACGTGCGCTACCCCACCCGTGGCAGTGCCGTGCTCCCCAATGCCCAGCCGTACATTATTGAAACCCTGAACGGCCCCATTTACGCCATTGCCAGCAATGGGGACATTGTTAATTATGAAGAAGTGGCCCTGGACTTGAAAAGCCGCGGCGTGCACTTTACTTCCAAAAACGATGGCGAACTGCTGGGACGCTTCATTGTGTACCACCACGAGCGGGAAGGGCTGCAAATTCCGGAAGCCATTCAGTTGCTGATGCGGCGCATCCGCGGGGCTTATTCCGCGGTGTTTTTAACCCGCAATCAACTGTACATTTTTCGGGATATTCACGGGTTCCGCCCGTTAATCATTGGTCGCGTTGGACCGGATATTGCCGTGGCGTCGGAATCGTGCGCACTGGACATCCTGCACGCTGAAGACCAACGGGAAGTACCACCGGGACAGATTGTGGTGGTTACCGAAAACAATTCCTACGAAATTCCGCAAACGGATTTTCTGTTCAAGGAAGCCATGCCCGCCCAGCAACCCCACCATTGCATTTTTGAGCTGATTTATTTTGCCCGGCCGGACAGTTTTGAATTCAACGAGTACGTATACAACGTTCGGCAAAAAATTGGGGCATGCCTGGCCGATTACGATTCCTTTTCGCCTGATGTGGTGATTCCCGTACCGGATTCCGCCAATTTTATTGCACTGGGATACGCCCAGCACAAGGGAGTGCCGTTTAACTTTGGGCTGATTCGCAATCACTACGTGGGACGGACGTTTATTAAACCGGACCAGTACATGCGCGACGAATCCGTGCGGCAGAAATTCAACCCCCTGAAGGACTTTTTTACCGGTAAGCGCGTCGTGGTGGTGGACGATTCCATTGTCCGCGGCACCACCATTCGCAAAATCATTCGCATGATTAAGCGCGCGGGGGCAAAGGAAGTGCATTTGCGCATTGGTTCCCCACCGGTCAAATTCTCCTGTTATTACGGCATTGATACCCCCACCCGGGAAGAGTTAATTGCCAATAATATGACCATCGAGCAGATTCGGGAATACGTGGGGGCGGATTCCTTGAAATATTTATCCCTGGAAGACCTTCGCAAATGCGTAAGCGCACCGGAGCGCTTTTGTTACGCCTGCTTTGATGGCCATTACCCGGAGCCCAAATTTCTGGGGACAAAACCTGTAACGGTGGAAGAGAATGTGGAATGAGTGACATTATCCGTCTCAAAAACATGATTTTTTATGCCCACCATGGGTACTACCAGGCTGAACGGGAATTGGGTCAAAAATTTGAAGTGGACCTGGAACTGGAATGCAACCTTCAGCGCGCCATTCAAACCGACAATCTGGAAGACACGGTGAATTTTGAGCAGATATACCAGCACGTAAATTCCATTTTCAACAGCTACAAATTTACCCTGCTGGAATCGGTGGCGGATAAAATCATTCAGGACATTCTGGAACATTTTCCGGTACAAACCGCCCGGATCCGGGTGCGCAAACCCCAGGTTCCGCTTCATGGCTTTCTGGATTATGTAGAAATTGAACTGGCGCGGTCGCGGAAATCATGAGTACGGTGTACATTGCGCTGGGGTCCAATCTGGAACCGCGCCGCCAGTACATGCAACAGGCGGTCTTACACATGCAGCAAATAGGAAAAGTGCTTAACGTGGCACCCTTGTACGAAAGCGAACCATACGGATTTACGGAACAACCCCGGTTTCTGAACTCAGCAGTGTGTCTGGAAACCGACTGGCAGCCCCTGCCATTGTTAAACCAATTAAAACAAATTGAAACAACCGTGGGGCGAATTACCCGGCAGCGATGGGGACCCCGGGAAATTGACCTGGACATCATTTTTTACGATGACCTGGTGCTTCAGACAGAACACCTGACCATTCCCCATCCGGATTACCGAAACCGCTGTTTTGTATTGCAGCCGCTGGCAGATATTGCGCCGGAATTTATTCCCCCGGACGCCACACAATCCCTTCAGGAATTGGCCCGGAAATGCCGGAAAACCAACCACTTGACGCGTATTCAAAGCAATTGGGTAGCAGCATGAATATTTCCTTTGACCACTTACACTATATTGCCATTGAAGGTGTAATTGGGGTGGGTAAAACCTCATTAGCGCAACTGTTGCACCAGCGGATGGGCGGACGCCTGGTGCTGGAGGAGTTTGAAGAAAATCCCTTTCTGGAAGAGTTTTACAAGGACCCTAAGCGATATGCCTTCCAGACCCAGATTTTCTTTCTGCTAAGCCGGTTCAAGCAACAGGAAAAAATTGAACAATACGATTTATTTGACCGGCGCATTATTGCGGATTACATGTTCTACAAAGACCGTATTTTTGCCACCCTGAACCTGGACGAAAAAGAATACGCCCTGTACGACATGGTCGCCCGGGTGCTGGAAAAGCGCATTGTAAAGCCGGACCTGGCCATTTATTTGCGGGCCAGTACCCCCCGCCTGATGCGCAATATTCAACAACGGGGCCGGGTGTACGAAAAGCACATTACCACCGAATACATTGATTCCTTAAATCAATTGTACGACGAATTTTTCTTTCATTACACCGAAACGCCCCTGCTGATTATTAATACCGATAACATTGATTTTGTGCACAATGAGCAGCATTTTGAACAAATCCTCATTGAAATCAGTAGACATACCAAAGGTAAAAAGATTATTAATTTCGATTTAGATGAGGGCTTTTTAGCATGATTCGACTATTCCTGATCGGCATATTAATTTATTTCTTTTCCAAAATGGTGAAGTCTCTCTTTTCGGGCGCGCAATCGCCAAATGTTTCCTCTCAATTCAAACAAACTGCTAAACAAACACCGCCACCATTCGACCCTTCTCAAATAGAAGATATTGATTACGAAGAAATCAAGGAGGACGAATAGTGGCTTCTCAGGGGGAAAAAGGGGAATTGCACAAAAAATTAGATCAACTGGAAAAAGAAAACCGCCGCCTGCGAGTGTTGCTGGATGTGGCCAACAGCCTTCAGGCGGAACTGGAACTGGATAAGCTGCTCTTTAAAATAATGGAAGAAGTGGCAGAGATTCTGGATGCCGACCGCTGTACGGTGTTTTTATATGACAAGGAGCGCAATGAACTGTGGTCGTTAGTGGCAATGGGATTGCAAAAGGGGGAAGAAATCCGCTTTCCGGCGGACAAAGGCATTGCCGGCCACGTGGCCCAAACCGGAGAAATTCTGAACATCCCTGATGCCTATCAGGATCCGCGCTTCAATCCCGAAATTGACAAAAAAACCGGCTACCGCACCCGCAGCATCCTGACCATGCCGCTTTACAACAAGATGCACGAAATCATCGGGGTATTCCAGATTCTAAATAAGCGCAATGGCCCCTTTACCAAAGACGATGAAAATTTACTGGCGGCTATTTCCCAAATTGCGGCCACCGCCATTGAAAACGCCCAGCTCTACGACGAACAGGTAAAATCCCTGGACAGTTTCATTGAAACCCTGAGTGCCACCTTGGATACCCGGGATTACATTACGGCCGGTCATTCCCGCCGGGTTACGGAATATACCCTTGCCCTGGCGGATGCCATGGGAGTGGACGAGGAATTTAAGCGCCAGTTGCGGTATGCCGGCCTGTTGCACGACATCGGGAAGCTGAAAATTCCGGAATCGGTATTGTTTAAAGCCGACAAGTTAACCCCCGAGGAATTTGAAATCATTAAACTGCATCCCCAGGTCACCCGGGAAATTCTCTCCAAAATCCATTTTCAACGAAAATTAAAAGATGTGCCCGAAATTGCCGCCACCCATCACGAGCGCCTGGATGGCACCGGGTATCCCGAAGGATTAAAGGGGGAAGAAATCCCCTTTGGCGGCCGCATGATTTGCCTGGTGGATGTTTTTGATGCCCTGACCTCCGAGCGGCAGTACCGCGACCGGGCACCCCTGGAAAAAGTGTGGGATATTGTGGAAAAGGAAACCGGCACCACGTTTGACCCCCGCTGCGTGGAAGCATTTAAGACCATACCCGCCGGGCGTATTATCGAAATCATGGAACATCAGCGTCAGGAGGATTTTGACCAGGCGGAGATTGAACGGCTCTACCAGGTGCCCATCATTGATATCATTGAAATTAAACGCAAAGCACCGGAAGCCCGAACACCCCAGGAAAGCGAAATTCTGGAAACGTTTGACAAATATTACTGGCGGGATTATTAACCGCTCCGCTTCAATTCCGGGGTAGCGGATTCCTGAATTATCTTCGACAGGCTAAAATACCTCCCCTGATTCGGGGAAATTTCACCCTCACATTTTGAATCCCGACATTTTCCCCCTGCACCGTTCAAATCCACTGGTAGTGCAGGGATTATTCAAAGCTACGTCGTGTTTTGTTTCCCCGGTCAAGCGAGTGGCAAAACACCTCTTAAAAAACAGGCCGCCCAACGGCGGCCCGTTCAACCCTTTTCCGAATTTTATTAAAACGTACCAAACTGCACTTCCCGACGCCGCAATTGAATAATGGCGTATTCTCCTTTGTGCATGGAGCCGGGATTAATCACATGGGTAGTGCCAATGATTTCTTCGCCCTGCTCCGAACCGGAACCCACCACCGCATACAGGGGGTCGTATGTTTTAATGAAATCCTCAACAACCTGGGAACCGGTGTGTTCCCCGTTTTTCACATCCAGTTTGCCCCCGTAAGGCGGGGTGTGGAAGAGCATCAGCAATTCCATCGGCTTTAAATCCCGGATGATTTTTAAGTGGTATTCCACTTCCCACCGGGGATACCGCAAAATGAATTCTTCGTTGCGTTCTTTTTCGGAAATTTCGCCCCCGAAGCCTACAATTTCATAATGGTTGCGATAGAAGGAAAAACTTTTGTGCACATTGCGAATGTGGGGAAACACAATCTCGTGGTTAAATGCTTCCCGCAAATACCGATGGATGGGAGCATCAGCCCGTCCGGGAATGTAGTACACCGGGATTTTCAGTTCGCCCAATCCTTTAAAGAAAGACTCATATTGCATCAAATCCGTTTTTTCTTCGTGGGATACTTTGGCAAAATCGGCCTTTCGCCCTTCGGCTTCCGCCGTGTCAAACTCCTTAATGCGGTCGTCCCCTTTAACAATGCCACCTGCAAATAAAATGAAGTCAATATTGTTATGTTCAACCAATTTTTTAACATCCGGGAGCACACGTTCTTCGCCAAGATAATTCGCCAATGCTAATACCTTCATGTCGCACCTCCTCCGTTTTGGTTACACTCGGGAATTTCGTTTCTGTTATGTTATATTCCCGGTAGCGCCCGGAGTTTCTGCGGGAATGAAATTTTTACCTATTGAAGCTTGCCTTCAGGAGGAGAATTTTTTCTCCAGTTCCAATAAAAATTGTTTGATATGAAGCCCGGAAGAATAGCCCCCCAGCGCACCATTGGATTGAATAACGCGGTGGCAGGGAATGATAATGGGAATGGGATTTTTACCGTTGGCATTTCCCACGGCACGATAGGCTTTTGGTTTTCCTACACGGCGGGCCAATTCCCGGTAGGAAATGGTTTGGCCATACGGAATGGTCTGCAGCGCCCGCCACACGGTTTGCTGAAAAGGCGTGCCTGCGGGCCGGAGGGGCAATTCAAAGGCAGATCGTTGACCGGCAAAATATTCCGCCAGTTGCTGGATGGTTTCCCGCAAAATCGGTGGTTGTTCAGAAGGCGCGGTTCCTGTTCTCGCGCCCGGAACAAACGCGATTCGGAGTACGTGGGTGTTATCCGTGGTAATGCGGAGCCAGCCTACGGGACTGTGATAATAGGCGGTAAAACTCATTCGTGTTCCTTGAAATTTTTCTCCCCGGCGCGTACGGGAAACGGCAGGTGGTTTTCGGCCGGCGGTAGGGCGCAAATGTAGGCCGGATTGTACGCACAATACGGATTGTACGCCATATTAAAATCCACAATCAATTGCCCTTTGGCATTCCGTTCCAGGTCAATGTATCGGCCACCGCCGTAGGTTTCCTTGCCACTGGTTTCATCCGTAAAACCCAGGAATAAGCTTTCATCCCCGGATAGCCCGGCATTCACAAACTGATACACCAGCAGGCGGTATGTTTTACCCTGATAGGTAAATTCAAAATAGCCGTACTTGCGGGCAGCGCGTTTTTCCCCGCCGGTGTCCCACAGGCTGTCGATGGGTTGGTCTTTCAGAATGTGGAGAGGCCCCACAAATCGCAGCGATAAATCAATGGGGTAATATTTTAAGCCCGTGAATGTTTTCTTGTCTTCCGGCAACAGGGGAGACGCGGGGGATTCTTTAAAAAATTTATCTTTTTCCGCGCGTTTGCGCTGAATTTCCTGAATAATTAATTGTTGCTGGGCCCGCGTTAATTTGGGCGCCGAATCCGAACTGCACTGAAACAGCAGGGCGCTAATTGTGAATAACAACAATATGCGAATAATTTTCATGTGACAATCTCCCTTTATTTAATGACAACAGCAGTACCTGCAGCAGTCACCATCAGCATCCCTTCCCGAACGACTTCGTAGTCAATGTCCACACCCACAATGGCGTTTGCCCCAACGGCCTGTGCCTGGGCTTCCATTTCCTTCAGGGCAATCCTGCGGGCTTCCACCAGCTTGTTTTCATAAGCGCCGGCCCGGCCGCCAACAATGTCCCGGATACTGGCGAATAAATCCCGAACCACATTGGCACCCATAATGGCTTCTCCCGCCACAATGCCTTTGTATTCCACAATTGTTTTTCCTTCTACGGTAGGGGTTGTGGTAATAATCATCGTCGTTTCTCCTGTGTTTCGACCTGTTTCTTAAAAACGTGGATTGGTGTAAAAAGTTCGCAACAATAAATAATTTACTTCTCCGAAGACTGTACCTGAAACAACTCCGGCAATTGGCCAATGCTTTCCAGCAAGACGTCCGGTTTCACCGCAGCGGCTTTTAAGTCTTCCTCCCGGAATTTCCCGGTTTTTACCGCGATGGTCACCAGACCCGCACGAGTACCCCCGGCAATGTCGGCTTCCAGGTCATCGCCAATGATGGCCACATGCTGGGCTTCCAACCCCAGTTGGGCCAGGGCCTGCTTAAAAAAGGCTTTCCGTGGTTTTCCGATAACCTCTGCCCGCTTTCCG
>WGBF01000340.1 GCA_015494485.1 bacterium
AACTGGGTGCCAATGTGGCCATTTGCGGCCGCACGGAAGAAAAGCTGGTCAATGCCGTTAAACAACTGGCCCAATACGGTACGCAGGTAGCATATGCCGTGTGCGATGTGCGCGACTTTACCCAGGTGGAAGCCATGCACCGCCATCTTTTGGATGAATTGGGAACGATTAATGGGTTGGTGAACAATGCCGCGGGTAATTTTCTGGCCCCGAGCGAAGAATTATCTCCCAACGCCTTTCGGGCAGTTGTGGATATTGTGTTGCAGGGAACCTTCAATTGCACCCGCACCGTTGGGAAATACTGGATTGATAACCGCATTCCCGGAACCATTTTAAACATTGTGACCACGTATGCGGAAACCGGATCCGCCTTTGTGGTGCCCTCTGCGGCGGCAAAAGCCGGGGTCCTGGCCATGACGCGTAGCCTGGCATACGAATGGGCAGAATACGGTATTCGCGTAAATGCCATTGCACCGGGCCCGTTCCCCACGGAAGGTGCCTGGAAGCGTTTAATGCCTTCCAAAGAGTTTGAGGAATTTTATCTGAAGAAGCATCCCATGCACCGCTACGGCGAAAAGTGGGAACTGACCAATCTGGCCGTTTTTTTAATGAGCGACCTGGCCCCCTATTTAACCGGTGAAAATATTGCCATTGACGGTGGTGAACGGCTGCAGGGCGGACAGTTTAACTTTATTACTCAGCTCATGCCGCGCGAAAAATTAAAGGCTTTGTTTGCAAAGCTGAAACCGAAAAAATAACCTTCCTGAATAATCTGCGGAAAACGGGGTAAAAGCATTCAACGCTTTCGGGGTACCATATCAAATTGTACAAAGGAAAAAACTGCAAATATACGAACAATTCAATAAATAAAGGAGAAGGGTATGAACCAACATGACCCTATCGATTTAAATCAATTTCGCCCCCCGCGGATGAACCCCCGCACCATTCGCATGGTCGTTGTTGGCCTGCTGGTGCTGATTCTGGTGTTTACCTCTTTCGTGACCATCGGGCCGGAAGAGGTGGGTGTGGTGTTGCGCTTTGGTAAATTTGTGCGCACCATTAATCCGGGGCTGAATTTTAAACTCCCCTTTGGCATTGAAACCGTGTACAAGGTACCGGTGGAACGGCAGTTGAAGCTGGAGTTCGGATTCCGCACGGAAGAGGCCGGAGTACGGACCCGGTATTCCCAGAAGGCGTTTCTGGAAGAATCCCTGATGCTTACCGGTGATTTGAACGCCGCGGAGGTGGAATGGATTGTCCAGTTCCGCATTAAAGACCCGTACAAATTTTTGTTTCGGGTACGCAACCCCATTCAAACCTTTCGGGATATGAACGAGGCCGTTATGCGGGAAGTGGTGGGGGACCGCACCGTGAACGAGGTATTAACCATTGGGCGTCAGGAAATTGCTGATGTAGTGGCGCAAAAGCTGCAAAAACTGGCGGATCAGTACGAAACGGGCATTAAAGTGGACCAGGTGGTATTGCAGGATGTAACCCCGCCCGATCCGGTAAAGCCGGCCTTTAATGAAGTGAATGAAGCGCAGCAGGAAAAGGAGAAGCTCATCAACCAGGCCTGGGCGGAGTACAACCGCGTCATTCCCAAAGCGCGCGGTGAGGCCCAGCGGAAAATAGAGGAAGCCCGGGGATATGCTTTGGAGCGTGTAAATCGTGCCCGGGGAGAAGCGGCCCGATTTACCGCCCTGTACAATGAGTACCTGAAAGCCCGGGAAGTGACCCGTCAGCGTATTTATCTGGAAACCATGGAAGAAGTACTTTCCAATGTGGGTAGAAAGCTGATAACCGACGAAAAGGCCACGGGTATTCTGCCCCTCTTTCAACTGGACAAGAGTAAAAAACCCGGAGGTGGCCAATGAAAGCAAAATATTATGGCATCGGATTCATTATTGTTCTGGCATTATTGTTAATTACCTCTGCCGCATTTATTGTGAACGAAACCGAACAGGTCATTATCACCCGATTTGGGAAACCGGTGGGTGAGCCTATCACGGAACCGGGCATTCATTTTAAAATGCCCTTTCTGGAAGAAGCCCACTTTTTCGATAAGCGGTTTCTGGAGTGGGACGGCGATCCCAACCAGGTGCCCACCAAGGATAAGCGCTTTATCTGGGTGGATACGTATGCCCGCTGGCGAATTAAAGATCCGTTGCTGTTTTACCAGCGGGTTCGGGATGAACGGGGCGCGCAATCCCGGCTGGATGACATTCTGGACGGTGAAGTCCGCAACGCCATTGCCAGCCACGATCTGGTGGAAATTATCCGGACCAGTAACCGGGAATACCAGCCCAATGAGGAATTAAGTGAAGATTACGCGGCGGAAATTTCGGTTTCCATTAAATATGGTAGAGAAAAGATTACCCGTATGATTCTGGAAGCGGCCGCCCCCCGTACTCTGGAACTGGGGATTGAGTTGCTGGATTTGCGTTTTAAACGGATTAATTATGTGGAAGAAGTGCGGAAGAAAATTTTTGAACGTATGATTGCCGAACGAAAACGCATTGCGGATAAATACCGTTCCGAAGGGCAGGGCGAAGCCTCCAAAATTCTGGGTGACCGGGACCGGGAACTGAAGCGCATTCAGTCCGAAGCATACCGGCAGGCACAGGAAATTATGGGGAAAGCCGATGCCGAAGCCACAGCCATTTATGCGCGGGCATACAACCGCAGTGCCGATTCCCGGGAATTCTACCGCTTCCTGAAAACGCTGGAAACATACAAGAAAACCCTGACGCCGGAAGACTGGCTGGTGCTGTCCACCAAAAGCGACTTCTTCCGGTATCTGGAAAAACAAAGCGGGCGCTAATGCCCCCTACACCGGAGGCGCATTGTTGCAAGGATGAATCTGGAATTTCATCATGGCATTCGCATGTGGAAAAGGAGTGGAAAAATGGCAGAGAACAGGCAAACGCCGTATGCATTGATTACGGGAGCAACAGCCGGCATTGGATGGGAGCTGGCCCAATTGGCCGCCCGAGACGGAACCCCGTTGATTCTGGTTGCCCGGGATGCAACCCGCTTGCAACAGCGGAAAGCCGAGTTGGAGGAACGCTGGTCCGTGCCGGTGCACGTTATTCCCCATGATTTATCCCGGGAAGGGGCCGCGCAGGCCCTGTTTGATGTGGTACAGGAAAACCACTGGCCGGTGGATACGTTGGTAAATAATGCAGGATTTGGGACCATTGGGGAATTCCTGGAGTCCGAATTGGCCCGGGATCAGGCCATGGTTCGCGTAAATGTTCTGGCGGTGGTAGAATTGTGCAAATTGTTTGGTTGGGTATTTCGGGAGCAGGGTGGTGGCAGAATTTTAAATGTGGCATCCACGGCAGCATACATCCCGGGCCCCCGAATGGCGGTGTACTATGCCACCAAAGCGTTTGTGTTGTCGTTCTCCGAAGCGCTGTATTATGAATTCAAGCCCTATGGCATTACGGTTACCGCGTTGGTTCCGGGACCAACGCGGACGGAATTTCAGGCCCGTGCCGGGATGAAGAATGTGAAGTTGACCAAATTCCTGGTGATGATGAACGCGGCTGATGTAGCGAGGGCCGGCTGGCAGGGGTTGAAAAAAGGAAAGCGGGTGGTGATTCCGGGCATTTTCAATAAACTTTCGGTGTACAGCACCCGGCTCATGCCCCGGGCGATGAACGCCAGAATAATCGGCTGGCTGCAGGGGTGACATGGGTTGCATTCCTCCCCGAAGTTTTACCGGGGAGGAACGAATGGAACGGTTGACGGGACCGGGATGATTGTGTGAACCCCGAGTGGTTGTTCCGGCGTTTTTTCGAATGGAAATCAGGAGTCTGTTAACCGGGGATAGGCGGTACTGACCATCCCCGGGAATCCATGATATCCAGGGTTCAAAACATGGTGATGTAACCATGACCACGTCACCGGTTTATTTGCAATGGAGTATGCGGGAGCTCCGGGAACGGGCCGATGCCGCAATAGCATTACTGGAGCGGTGTTCCGTATGCCCCTGGGAATGTGGGGTAAACCGGTTAGCAGATGAAAAACACATTTGTCGCATTGGGCGTTACGCAGTGGTCGCCAGTTATTTCCCCCATTTCGGAGAGGAAAATTGCCTTCGGGGATGGCGGGGAAGCGGCACCATTTTCTTCAGTGGGTGCAACCTGCGGTGTGTCTTTTGTCAGAATTGGGATATCAGCCAGAAGGTGCGGGGAACGGTGGTAACGCCGGACCGACTGGCCGCCATGATGCTGGAATTGCAGCATCTGGGGTGCCATAACATCAATCTGGTAACTCCGGAACATGTGGTTCCCCAGGTGCTGGAAGCCTTGCCGATTGCGGTGGAAAGCGGGTTACGACTACCCATTGTGTACAACACCAGTGCGTTTGATTCCCTGGAGAGCATTCAGTTACTGGATGGGATTGTGGATATTTACATGCCGGATTTCAAATTCTGGTCCCCGGAAAAAGCCAAACGGTATCTTAAACAACCCCGCTACCCGGAGGTGGCACGTCAGGTCATCCGGGCCATGCATCAGCAGGTTGGGGATCTGCAACTGGATGACCGCGGTCTTGCAGTTCGGGGATTACTGGTACGCCATCTGGTTATGCCGGGCATGCTGGAAGAAACCCGGGAAATCCTGCGGTTCCTGGCTACGGAAATTTCCCGGGATACCTATGTGAACATCATGGACCAATATTATCCGGCGTATCAGGTTAGCGAAAAACGCTACCCGGAAATTCATCGCCGCCTGTACCGGGAAGAAATCCTGCAAGCGGTTCAATTTGCGCGACAACTGGGCTTACACCGGCTGGACGACATTCGCCATTTTGTGATATAATTAAAACCGGTGTATTCGCAAAGAAATTTTTAAGGAACCCGGACAAAAGATTAACATATTGTAAATTAACAAAATAAATTGCCGAAAATCTATTCGGTTTACCCTTGTAATTTTTTTCGGGGCGGTGTAATTTAAACCCAAAACAATCACAATTGGTGACATTGTTATTGATTACATTCAGGCAATAAGAAATTAAAGCAGGAGGACAAACCATGTCTGACAAAAAAATTGTGGACTTTATGAAAGGATTCCTGGTTGGTGGGGCCTTTGGTGCCGTGTTTGCCCTGTTGTATGCCCCCAAATCCGGGAAAGAAACGCGGGAAGATCTGGCAGAAAAGGCAGAAGATTTTTATGAAGCCGCCCGGAAGGATTATGAACAGGCGCTGAAAACGGCGCGGAAATCGTATGAAAATACCCTAAAAAAACTGCGGGAACTGGAAAAAGAGGCCAAAAAGAAGGCCGAATCCCTGGAAGAAACCATTGAAGAAGTGGTGGAAAAAGGACGGGAAACCGTAGAGGGCAGTCAGGAAAAAATCAAAAAAGCCGTTGAAACCGGTAAGGAAGTTCTGGAAAAAGAAAAAGAGAAAATCGCCAAAAAGAAAAAATCATGATACGGGGAGCGTGGCATGATCTGGGAAGTGAGTTTATTAATTGCAAGCATTGCCTTTTTATTGCTGGTGGCGTTTTTAATTCCCGCAGTGGTTCAGGTAAAGCGCACCGCCGAGCGGGTGGAAATTGCCAGTGAAAATTTGAACATGCATTTGCCGAACATTTTAACCAATCTGGATGAAATAACTACCAACTTAACGGGAATTATGAGTTCCGGGCGGCGCCAGATGAAAATGCTGGAAGAGGCTACGGAAGAGGTGAAACTGATGGTTGAAGACCTTTCCAGCTTTGAAAAGGAAGTGAAAGAAAAAATTGAAGATCCCTTGATTGAAACCCTGGCCACCATAACCGCCGTGGCCAAAGCAACGCGTGCGATTGCCCAGGCATTTAAAAAAGAGTAACAGCGTGTGACGGATACCAAAGCAAAACAGCTGGCGGATGTGGGCCTCAATTCGGCGATTGAATTGGGGCAACGCAAGTTCCACATTCAAACCTCCACCGCCCTGGAAGAGGGTAAAATTATTGCCGAGGTGTTTGAGCAGGGGCGTTTGTTGTTTCATGAAGTGTACCCCTATGAACGACGCCGGCGGTCGGATGATAAGCTTCTGGAAAAACGGGTCAAAACCGTTCTGGAAAATTTTCATGCCGCTATTCTTGAAGAACTGGAAGCGCTGTTTCATATTTCCCGGCGTCTGGAATCGGTTACCGATCGCCTGGCCCACGAACGGCTTGGATATGTTTTCCTGAATCTTCACGTGTTTGACAAGGCCGAGCACCATTTACGACGGGCCCTGGAGCTGGATCCACGCCATTACAGCAGCAGTATTTACCTGGCGCGGTGCTATTATTCCCAGAAAAAGTACCAGAAAGCCATTTCCGTGTTAAATCAGTATTTAAAAGAAAATATCCCCTACGCGGATTTTTACCACATGCTGGGCCTGGTGATGGTGGAGCGAAACAAGTTTCTGGCAGCATTGCAGCACTTTAAGAAGGCCATTCAGCTTAATCCCCATTATGTGGAAGCCCATATAAATATTGCACGCACGCTGTTGCGGCGGATTCAATTGTTAAAACTTCAGGAACAGGAAGCAGATATTGAAAAAAACATCAATTTTTTGAAAGCAACCCTGAAAAAAATTTTAACCCTGAATCCGGATAGTGAGGCGGAATTTGTTAAAAAAGTGTTTCAGTACCTGAAAAAAAATCAATTGAATCAGGCGGAAGCGTTTGTCACCGATTACTGGGAAAAGCATTATGTGAGACGCCAACCCCCGGAACTCATCGCCCATCTGTTTTATCTCTTCCTAAAATACTATGAAGAAGAAATGAGCCTGGAATTACTGGAACGCTTTGCGGATCGCATGCAAAATGCTCTGGAAAAAAATCCCGGATATCCTGATTTGTGGAATTACTATGGTTTGCTGAACATCATGCTGTGTCGGTATTATTTTTTTGAGGGCAAGCAGGACATTCAGCGCGCGCTGGAAATTAATCCGGGATTTATTAAGGCCAAAAGCAACTACCGGGTACTGGAAAATGATTCCCGGGAATTTTCCCTGTTAATTCAAAAAATTGTTTAGCAAACGGTAAAAAATTTATCGAATACGGAAAATTGTTTTGCCATCCGCAAAGGCTTATTACATTGTGTTTCTTAATGGGAATGTGTGATTCGTGTCAATAGTTACAGCAATGGACCGGACTAATATTCAATATTCATACAAAACACTTGAGTCGATATGAAACGTGTAATCGTCATTTTGTTGTTGGGGATGGTTGTTTATTTCGGATTTGCGCAATCATCCGGGACCAGTCGGAACAATGTGGTAGTGCAATTGAACGGAGATGTGATTCGTTCAGCCGGCGGTGTGCTGGTAATTCAGGATTCGGTAGCGACAGCCCTGGCCATTGGGGATGTAAGTGTCGGCGGGCAATCGTTGTGGATAAAGAAAAGCGACACCGTTCCGGAACGCCGCGGTGTGGTGCACTATTGGTACAATTCGCAGGAGAAACAGTTGGTGGTGCGTTTTTCCCCGCAGGATTTACCTACCTTTCCGGGGAAAACGGTTGCGTTGGAAGTAGTGGGGATTAAAGGGCCGGTAACTCCGGGGCTTCAGGTTAAAACTCCCGATGGAGCGGTGTTGCCGGTAATTCGGAAACCGTAACCTCAATTTCTATAAACTCTGGAACCATTAAGGGTAAAAAAGAAGCAGAAACGGTATGAAAAAAAATTGGCTATGGTTTTGGGTCGTAAGTATTCTCATCTTCAATAATCAAGTCTTGTTTGCCGATAAAGGAACGCCGTCCCCGGAAGGGATGGCCTGGGCAGATTCCCAGCACGTGGCCTTTCAGTGGCTTACGGTAGCGTCCAATGTTCCCAATCTGGTTTCCGGTACCACCAACGATGCCGTGTATACCTACGACCTCCCGTTTACGTTTTACTACTATAATCAACCCTTTACCCGAATTTACATTAGCACAAACGGATTCATTACATTTCACAATTATAGCCTTTCCTATCCGGTTAATGATGATTTAAATCGAAATTCGTCGCCGGATTCTCTTCTGGCCCTCTTCTGGGATGATCTGGAATTTTTATCCACCAGCGCCGGCGAGGGGATTTATGTGGATGTCCAGGGGGATGCCCCGTACCGGAAGGTTGTCATCAATTTTGTAAACCCGGTTCGGCGGGAGAATCTGGCCGACGGCCCGTTTAAAATGCAAATTATTCTTTATGAGACGACCAATTTAATCAAATACCAGTACCTGCAGTTAGGGGATTTAAGTACGCTGGAGGAGCAGGGTGCATCGGCTACAGTGGGGTTAAAATTTCAGGGCAGCACGTTTTTTGATAGTTTGCAATATTCGTATAATCAACCCACTTTATCCGATAGCCTGCCTATTTTATTTTATCCGGCCGGAAATTTGGTAGTAAATAGTTCTCTTACCCCGGGAACGGTTCAACCCGGTGTGAACAATCAGGAATTTAATCTGTCTATCACCAATGTCACTTCCGATGCAACCAATCTAAATAAAATGGGAAAAGCCGATGTAGTGCGTATTGAAAATCCGATTAATAATGCGGTGAATGATCCCATTACCGTCACGGAAGTGTATGTGGATGGCGTAAATTACTATATAAAAAAATCCACCACGCCGCCCTCCGATTATGGGTTTGCCACGTGGTACTATGATAATGCTGTGGATAGTCTGTACATCCTTTTACCTCCCTTTGCCATCCGGGATTCGGTGCGGATTGTGTTTGCCCAGGATGCTCCCCAAACAACAGGGAGCTTCGTCTACAGCATTGAAGTGTACGCCCGCCTGGAACCCGGAAAAGCAGCAAATTCCGCTGCCTCGTTTAATGTGGAAGCGGCTACCATCAGTTACTACACCTTTTCTCCGGCAACGGATTTAACCCTGACAGCCGGAACCAGTCAGGATTTTGTTATTACGGCCTATGACCAGTATGGCAACACCGTGCCCAATTCGGAAAGCATTAACGTTACGGTGGTGGGTGGAGATTCGGCCAAATTAAACCGGACGAACCCCATTTCATTTGGTGGGGAGGATACGGTTCATGTGCGGGTTTCGGATACCAAAGCGGAATCGTTCACGCTGCGGGCCGAGAATGTGAATGACAGCAATGTAAACGGGGAAAGTGGGCTTATAACGGTCAATCCGGCGGCACCGGACCATTTCGTCATTTTATCCAGTCAATCGGATATCGTGGTGGGAACCAGCCGGTTGCTTCAGGCCCGGCTGGAAGATGCCTACGGAAATCCCCATCCGGATAGCACCATTATCTTTCAACGGTTTAATGGAAACGGCACTTTTTCCAACAGTAAAGACAGCATTCATGTGACCGCCAATAGCTCCGGGGTTGGGGAAGCTACCTACACTGCAAGTACCCTTACCAGTTACGGCGCGGACAGCATTCAGGTAAACTGGAATGGTACCATACTGGATACCATTGTCTTGCCTTTACAGGCCGATGCCGTGAGTTATTACGAATTTTCCCCGTCTTCGGATCAGACCACCACTGCCGGGACAGCGGTTAATTTTACCGTTACGGCCCGCGATATTTACGGCAACCCGGTGTCCAATTCCGACCAAATTCAGTTTACGGCGCTGAATGCCACCGGGGCAACTTTTTCTCCGGGCAATACGCTGTCTTTTGGAGGCGGGTCATCGGTGAATATTTCGGTAACGGATACTGTAACGGAAACCATTCATGTCCGCGGGGAGAAGGTTGGTGACAGTAACATTAACGGCCAAAGTGGCGCCATTACCGTTAATCCGGCTCCAGCGGCCCGTTTGCAGGAAATAGCCGGTAGTGGCACGGCCACGGTGGGTAGCAATGTCCTCATTCGGGTAAAATTGCTGGACCAATATTCCAACACCTTGAGTGATTCCACGGTAAAATTTAAACGCATTCGGGGTAGCGGGACGTTTGTAACCACTGCTGCAGATACCATTGACGTGCTTACCGATGCCAGCGGCATTGCTGAAACCAACTACACGGCCTCACAAACCACGGCCAATACCCCTGATTCTATTCTGGTCTATTACGGCACCACGGATAGCATTTATGTGGTCATCGATTTGCAACCGGCGGAAATTTCCTACTATACTATTGAACCTTCCGGTGGGGTTTATACCTACACCGCAGGTGATACCATCACCTTAACGGTGACCGCGTACGATGCTTACGACAACGTGGTTACCACGGCTACCCGTCAGGTGACATTGTCCTCTAACGGTTCGGGAATTGTGTACACCTCTGCCAATCCCACCAATTTGTCTTCCGGTGTGGCTACGTTTACGGTAATCGATACGGTAAAGGAAGATGGCGTAAATTTTACCGTTACCGATTCTCAAAGTAAATCGGCAACCTCCAATACGTTTACCATCAATGCCGGCGCCTTGAATCGATTAACGATCCGCAGTGACAATAACAATGGTGGCGTGGTGTTGTCCAATGTGGATAGTGTGATGACGGCCGATG
>WGBF01000341.1 GCA_015494485.1 bacterium
GATAACCGTGGGCGGTGTACCATTCAATCGTGTTGCGGATGCCTTCCTCCAGCGAAACCGTTTGCCGGAATCCCAGTTGTTCCCGGATTTTGCGATTGGAAATGACCCAGTAGGGCTGCTTTACCTCCAGCATTTTTTGCCGGTTTAGAATCGTTGGTTGCTTGCGCAGTCGGGCAATGCTTTCCAGTACTGCCGCCGCCGCATAGGCAATGGGATATGGTACGGGAATGGTCCGTGCACGGCGGCCCATCGCCGATTCAATTTTTTGGACCACGGCGGACCACCAGACGGGTTCATCGTTGCAAATAAAATACGTTTCTCCGGCGCCAGCGGGATGCAATGCGGTTTCCACAATGCCCCGTGCCAAATCCCACACGTGGATGATGCTCACCAATTGGTCCAGGTGCCCCACCTTTACATTAAACCCGTGCCAGATGTTTTTGAAAACCTCATACACATCCATATCCCGCGGTCCGAATACGGCAGGAGGGCGCAAAATGGTAATCGGTAAGCGGTCCATCCGACGCCGTGCGATCTGTTCGCTTTCCAGCTTGCTTTTGCCGTAATCGGTAATGGGGTGGGGTGGAAAGGTTTCGTCGATGGGGGTTGCATCCGGAGAGGGACCTACTGCGGCCTGACTGGAAATATGTACAATCTTGGTAACATTGGGGGCTGCCCGTTCCACCGCCTGCAGTAAATTTTCCGTAGCAGTGACATTCCCGCGGTAATACGCATCAACGGAGAGCGCTTTGGTAACACCGGCAATGTGCAGAACGTAGTCCGCGTCCCGGACGCCCTCGACAAGGGAGTCCACATCCAGCAAACTTCCGGTATGCAGGTGAACGGCATAGCCCTCTAACCAGCGCAGTTTTTGCGGGGAGCGCACCAGGCAGGTAATCCGGGCTTCCGGGTAGGTCTTTTGCAAATAATCCACCACCCAGCTACCAACAAAACCGGTGCCCCCTGTAATGAAAAACTTCATCCCTCAGGCCGTTTTCAATGCGTTTTGATTGCTGTTTTTCCGGTTATAGTACACAATCAGCAGGACAATCACAAAATTCAATATGGCAGTTAACAAAAAGCCCAAAATGGTTTGAATTGCTGTATATCGACCGGTAAACACGTACGTACCCAGATTGGCAATTCCAAATAATATCCAGGAACTCATGCTCACGCCGTCGGAATTTCCCTGGCGAATAATTTTCACAATCTGCAAAAGCGTGGCCGTGGGTAAAATCAGTGCCGGTAACCAGCCTGCCAATTCCTGAATCATGCGTCTTCTCCCTGTCGGTTCATGAATTATCCGTTTTTCTTTCCGCAATCATGTAATATAAAATGAATCCCGCTTATTTATAAGAAAAAATGGAAATTCCCCGGAACCGACCCCGCTTTTACCGGGGAGTCCTGAAAAATTCCAGAAAAGCTTTTTCCCCTAAATTAAAAATTTATCTAAACTTTCGTAAAAGAATTTGTTCGGGGTGTCGATAATTTCTATATTGTCGGGAATTTAGACACTGACCCGGTAAATGGAGGTCTAATACTGGAATGGAAAACAAGATTGCTGAAGAAGTTCGGACGCGTTTTGCGCCCAGTCCTACCGGCTATTTGCATGTGGGAGGTGCCCGCACCGCACTGTTCAACTGGCTGTTTGCCCGCAAACACAAGGGCAAATTCTTACTGCGGATTGAAGACACCGACCGGGAACGATCATCCGAGGAGATGACCCGCAAAATATTTGAAGGGCTTATCTGGTTGGGATTGGATTGGGATGAGGATATTGTGTATCAGGGCAAACGGGCCAAAACTCATCGCCAAATCGCGTACCGGCTGGTGCAGGAAGAGAAGGCATACCCTTGCTTTTGTACCCCGGAAGAACTGGATGCCAAGCGTCAGCAAGCACGTAAGGAAAAGCGTGTGTATAAATACGATGGCACGTGCCGCCATTTACCACCGGAAACCGTTAAAGCCAACATGGAAGCGGGTAAACCTTACGCAATACGCTTTAAGGTGGAGCCGGGGGTTATCCGTTGGGAAGATGGTGTCCATGGTCCCATTGAAGTAAACACCCGCGAACTGGATGATTTTATTATTTTGCGTTCGGACGGCAGTCCCATTTACCACCTGGCGGTCGTGGTGGACGACCATGACATGCGCATTACCCACATCATTCGTGGGGATGACCATATTTCCAATACCCCCAAACAAATTCTATTGTATCAGGCGCTGGGATGGCCATTACCCCGCTTTGCTCATGTGCCGTTAATTCTGGGGCCGGACAAAAAGCGCCTCAGCAAGCGGCATGGTGCCACAGCAGTGGATGAGTACCAGAAAATGGGCATTTTACCGGAAGCTCTCTTCAACTACCTGGCGTTGTTGGGGTGGTCGCCGGGCGACGACCGGGAAATTCTTTCCCGTGATGAAATCGTCGCTCTTTTTTCCTTGGAAGGTATTTCCAAAAACAATGCGGTGTTCGATGAAAAAAAGCTCCTCTGGATGAACGGCCAGTACATCCACAACATGCCGGTGGAAAAATTGTGGCCCTATGTACAGGAATTGCTGATTGAACGCGGCGTTATGGAAAAAACGGAAGCCGTGGAGCGCCGGCATTACATTATGCAGACCATTGCATTATTAAAAACACGGGTAAAACTGCTGACGGATTTTGTGGATGGAGCCCGGTATTTTTACGAAGACCCCACAACGTTTGACGCCAAAGGGTTGCGAAAGCACCTGAAGACCCCGGAAGCGTGGCAACTGCTGGAAGACTACACCCAGGCACTGGAAACCGTGCAGGATTTTTCCGAAGAAGCCCTGGAAACCCACCTGCGCCAGTTTGCGGAAGCGCGCGGGGTTAGCGCGGCGAAGATAATTCATCCGGTGCGGCTGGCCATTACCGGCGTAATCGTTACGCCGGGACTGTTTGAAGTGATGGCGTTGCTGGGCCGCGAGACGGTGCTGCGGCGCCTTCGGGCGTTTCTGGCTCAAAAAGAAACATTGCAGGAATACATTCAACAGCAATTGCAGGTAAATTCATGACCCCCTGGAA
>WGBF01000342.1 GCA_015494485.1 bacterium
ACCGGAAAGAACGTCCAGTGGAAACACAAGAATTAAAATGAGAAGTGGAATGGCTGCCGAAAGAATCATCTGCGGCAGGTACTGACTGAAGTATGCATCCAGCGTTTCCACACCGGTAAGCAACGTGGTAACCAGTTCGCCGGGGTGTTCCTGCTTCAGGTAGGCAGGCCCCAGCCGGGTGAGCTGTTCAATCAGGCGTTGACGCAGCTCACGCTTGATGCCTGTAGCCAGACGGTTGCCAAAAACCTCCTGCAGGCCAATCGCCAGTGCGCGAATCCCGGCAGCAGCGCCAAATAAAATCAGCTCAGAATGAAGATTTTCCAGGGACCGGGATTGTAAAAATAAACCGTTTATGAGCTTGCTCAGCGCCCAGGCGGCTACCACAGTAGCTGCCCCGTTTGCCAAACCGGCCAGGACCGTTAAGGAATATGCCCGATGATGGGAACGGGCCTGCTGTTTTAACCCCTGGGCAACTGATGCCATTGTGCTCTCAATCTTTTATTTTATAAAAAATGAATTTAGGGGCTACTTAGAGGGGGAACAAATGGAAATACGACCTCTTGTATGGGATTTTTAAAATGAATTAAGGACGTTTTTCAGTTTTTTTGTTAATTTACTATATGCTTATAACGTTATGTTTTTATTTACCTTACCACTCATATGTAAAATGTTTATTTGCATGAAATACAGCTAAAAAAGTATAAATTTTAGTTAAGATAATAGTGGATATATAGGGTTGCCTCACCCTTATATTGCCAAAAAACACGAAAAAACGGCAGTAGATTAAAAAAAATTAACCCCCGGAGTATGTTATGAAATCCTATCTGTATACGTACGCCAGCCTGCTGGTATTATGTGTTCATCTGCTTTTTGCGGGTACTACCGGAAAAATTGCCGGAACCGTTAAGGATGCCGAAACCGGCGAGCCATTAATCGGGGTTAATATTATTGTCGAAGGCACCACGCTGGGAGCTGCTACCGACGAAGACGGTTTTTACGTGATTTTGAACGTTCCGCCCGGCCGCTACACGGTAAAAGCCTCCTACATTGGGTATCAGGAGGTAGAAAAAAGAGACGTGCGTGTGGATATTGATTTGACCACACGGGTGGATTTTGAACTTCGGCCCTCCACATTGCAAATGGGTGAAACCATCGTTGTGGAAGCAGAACGGCCGGTGGTGCAAAAAGACATTTCCGGTAGTATGGCCAATATTGAAAAGAAACAAATTGATGCGCTTCCGGTGCAATCCTTAACCCAGGCAATTGAATTACAGGCAGGTATTCAGGGTGGCCTGTCCATCCGCGGCGGAAGCAGCGATGAAGTTGCCTTCATTGTGGATGGTATTACGTTGCGGGATGAACGGAATAACGTCCCCATTACCGGAATCAGCCTGAGTGCCGTGCAGGATGTGCAGGTGCAAACCAGCGGGTTTAATGCGGAATTCGGGAATATTCGCTCCGGAATTGTCAATGTGGTCACCAAGGAAGGGGACCCGCACAAATACACGGCCACCATTAATTATCAGTACAGCTACCCGGCAGCCAAACATTTTGGCCCTTCCTTTAATGATCCCAACACTTATTGGTTGCGGCCGTATCTGGATCCCGCCGTTGCATATGTGGGCACGGAAAACGGTGGCTGGGATAAAAACATGCAAAACGATTATCCCGCGTTTGATGGCTGGCGCACCATTGCTGCGCGGACCCTGGCGGATGATGACCCCACCAATGACCTGACGCCGGAAGGGGCCAAGCGGGTGTTTGAATGGCAACATCGGCGCCAGCTGGATATCGTTAAACCGGATTACATTATTGATGTAGGACTGGGTGGCCCGGTGCCGTTCCTTAGCAAACCGTTGGGGAATTTGCGGTTTTATGCGTCTTATCGCGGAGAACAGGAAATGTATTTAATCCCCCTGTCCCGGGATTCGTACAATGAACACAATTTTATGCTCAAGGTAAATTCGGATATAACAGACCGGATAAAGTTGACTGTTCTGGGAGTATACAACGGGGTAAAAGCCGTGGCCAATAATGACGTTGGGGAACCCGGGTTTTTCCGCTCTGCTGGTAGCGTTGCTGCAATGCTTACCCGGGCCGGCTTTACAACCCCCAGTCGCATTTTTTACGATTCGTATTGGGCATTAAGCGATGTAAATCGGTACAACTTTTCCGCCAAAATTACCCACACCCTCAGTTCTTCCTCTTTTTATGAAGCAAAGCTGGAATATACCCGGGTGAAATATTTTACCCGTCCCAATGCTCCACGGGATACCACCAAAAAATACGAAATTGTACCCGGTTATTTTGTGGATGAAGCGCCATTCGGCCATGAGGAACGGATTGTAAATGGAATAGACGGGATGTTGATGGGGGTGCGTGCCAATGCCCGGGATTCCAGCCGGTTAAGCACCCTTACTTTTAAGGCGGATTATACCAATCAGTTTAATAAGTACCATTTATTTAAAACCGGAATTGAATTTGTTTATGATGATTATAACATGAATTATGGTGCCATTAACCGCGCCTTACCTACCGGGCGTCCCTGGACCCGATGGCACCGATCACCTATTCGCGGGGCGTTTTACATTCAGGATAAAATTGAATATGAAGAATTCATTGCCAATGTAGGACTCCGGTTTGATTATATTGATCCCCAGGGTACCTGGTATGCGGTGGATCCGTTTGACACTCGCTTCTTTACCCGCGATTTTGTAGAAGGCACGGAAGACCAATTTCCGCAAAAGCCAGTTAAACGGCAACTGTACATCAGTCCCCGCCTTGGGGTTTCGCATCCCATTAATGAATACACCAAATTGTTTTTCAATTATGGACATTTCCGCCAAATGCCGCCCTCCAATCGTATGTTTAATGTGCAGCGCGTTACCGATAGGTCGGTTAGCATAATCGGAGACCCCAACTTGCCCCTGCAAAAAACCGTTGCTTACGAACTGGGCTTTGAACAATCCCTGTGGAATACCTACTTAATCCGATTGGCAACCTATTACAAAGATATTACCAACCAGCCCAATTTGGTGCGCTACATCGGTTATGGACAAAGCAGTGCCGTAAATTACCGCAAGGCAGCCGCCAATTTTTATGAAGACATCCGAGGTTTTGAACTTACCGTGGAAAAACGGACCGGTCGCTGGTTTACAGGCTTTTTTAACTTTACCTATCAGGTCAGCACGTTTGGGTATTTTGGATCACTGGAAATCCATCAGCAACGGGCAGCGCAGGAGCGGTATGAGCGGGAGAATCCCGCGGTGCAATACAAACCGCGTCCCCGTCCCTATTTGCGATTGAACCTGCAGTTTCATACGCCGGAAAATTATGGCGCGCGATACGGGAATATTCGCCCCTTTGCCGGCTGGAATGTCAGTATGTTAAGCACCTGGCGGGCGGGCAGGTACTTTACCTGGACCAATAACATTGACATCCCCGGACTGCGTTACAATATGAAGTGGAAGGATTATTTTAATGTGGATTTGCGCGTTTCGCGAATTTTCCGGGTAAAGCCGTTTCGGTTTAAATTTTTCCTGAACATCACCAATTTGTTTAATTACAAATACTGGCCGTTTTTGGGGGTTGGTCCCAGTGGATTTGTGGACGGAACGGATTATACCAATTACATGCGCTCTTTGCGATTGCCCAAGGAAATCGCAGATAAATTTAATTATGTTCCCAAGAACGGATACGGCAACGATAAGCCCGGGGATTACCGCCCCCTGAACGTTCCGTATGATCCGTTGGAACCCAATCCCAATAACGATCCGGAAATAGAAGCCCGCAATCAGCAGCGTATTAAAAATAAATCGTATATCGACAATCCCGGAATGACCTATTTGCAATTTTTGAATCCCCGGGATGTTTACATGGGCATTGAAGTGAGCTTTGATTTGAAATAACACCAATTAAAAAAGCGAGAGAACACGCATGAAACATTGGACGATTCTCTTCCCGAAACATCTGCCGGTAAGAATTGGTTTTTGGGCAATAATCAGCATACTTGTTTTAATCAATTTGTCTTCTGGCCAGCAAACCCGCTGGATTCGGGTAGGGATGCTCCATAACTGGTATATGGAAACCGGGTGCGAATGGGAAGTTGGGCGCCGGGGGTTGATTCGGGACCAGCAGGATGGCTTGCAGTGGCCAGCACAATTTGCCAATCAGGATAATCAGGCGGCCAAAGGGTTGTGGATTGGGGCACGGGATTATTATGATGCCGTGGCAAATACCACCTATCAGTACAAGGTTGTGCAAATTGGTCCCCGGAAAAGCGACTACACCAATGAAATATTCCCCATGGAATTTAAAATGATTGGGCGGTACGACCATCCCACGGTGCTGGTGAATGGGGAAGTGGCCACCGATATGGACTACGACGATATTGTAGACCAGGCACCCCTGCCGGATTTAAAAGCCGACCGAATTTTAATTACCAAAATTCGGACGTCCATGGGCATTGAAATGACCCGACGGGTGTATGCCTTCAGCCAGCAGTTCCATGACGATTACCATATTGTAGAATACGTTTTCACCAACACCGGCATTATTGACGACAAAGGCACCCAGAATCCCCAGACCATTAAGGATATGTACGTGATGTGGCAATTCCGTTACGCCATCTGTAAGGAAGTGGGCTGGTATGGTTCCGGTGTGGATTATATGCCGCAATCGGTTACGTGGGGCGATAATACCGTTTACGACGTGTTCTGGGAAGACCCCCGAACCGGCAATCCCATGCGGGGATTTTTTGCCTGGCACGGAAAACACTCCAAGGCCGTATACAATGGAGAAAATTTTGACAATATCGGTGGGCCCAATGTCAGCAAGGATGGCCGATTAAGTGCTTCCCAGTTTGTGGGGGTTGTTGTGTTGCATGCCGATAAATCCCCGACGGACCATTCGGATGACCCCAATCAACCTTCCAATACCTGGTATATTGATTCGGATGCCATCTACAACCAGGCAGGATACCACAGTCAGTTCAATGCGGAAAAAATGCGGACACAGTACGAACTGATGAGCGCTGGCCATCCGCCGGTAGATCATGCCGAATTGGTAGGCGATGGCTTTGCGGACCAGCTGGGTAGCGATGGCGGATTTTCCCAGGCACTGGGATTTGGCCCCTATACCTTGCAACCGGGAGATAGCATCCGCATTGTGCTGGCGGAAGGCGCCGGTGGGTTAAGCTGGGAAAAAAATCTGGAAATCGGCCGCACCTGGTTTAATCCGGATACCAACACGTTCATATTACCGGACGGAAGCGTTACCAGTGACCGCGATGCCTACAAGGATGCCTGGGTGTTTACCGGTAAAGATTCCGTGTTGCAAACATTTGAACGGGCCCTGCAAAACTGGAACAATAATTTGAATATTCCCCAGGCGCCCCCGCCACCGGATTATTTTGAAGTCAATTCCGGTGGGGACCGCATTCAGTTAAAGTGGAGCGAAAGTGCAGAATCCTGGCCCGGGTTTGCCGGTTACACCATTTTCCGTGCCATTAGCCGCCCGGATACCGTTTATGAAAAATTGGTGGACTTACCCCCCGGTGTTTATGAGTACAATGATACCAGTGCTGCCCGCGGGTTTGATTACTATTATTACATCGCCTCCCGGGATGATGGGAGTAACCCCACGGGTGTGCCATTGTACAGTAGTATGTTTTATACCCGCACAAATTTACCGGCAAACTTGTTGCGTCAGGCAGGCGAAAGCCTGGAAGCCATCCGGGTAGTGCCCAATCCGTATAACATTCGGGCCGCCAGAGACCCCAAGCTCCAGCTGGGTTTTGGATATGAACGCATTGCCTTTTTAAATATTCCAGGTTATTGCAAAATAAAAATTTACACCGAACGCGGGGATTTAATCAAAGAAATCATCCATGATGATGGCAGCGGTGACGAGTACTGGAATCTGGAAACCGAATCCGGCCAGTTAATTGTATCCGGGGTTTACATTGTGTATTTCGAAGTGCTTCAGGATCAGCGGGATTCGAATACCGGCAAAATATTGTACCGGAAGGGAGATCGCACGTTCCGCAAATTTATTGTAATCCGGTAACACCGGGATTGGGAGAAACAGGCAAGATGATTGGAATAAGGAGACATTTCTAATGAAAAAACATGTCCTTATTGCCACCCTGATAATGGGCACGCTGATGATGGGCGTATTGGGAACGGTACATGCCCAGCAACCCAAGTTAGCCCAGAGTGGTTTTCAATTTTTAAGTGTACCGACTGATGCCCGGGCGGCGGCGCTGGGAGGTGCGTTTACAGCCCACTTTGGTAATTCGGCATCTATTTTTTACAATCCCGCTACCATTGCTTTTATGCCAACCCTTTTTGATGTGACGTTTAGCCGAAACCGGTGGATCGCGGATATCAATTACGTCAGCGGAAGTGTTACTTACAATCCGTTTCAGGGCAGATGGGGGCAATTTACCCTGAGTGTGTTATCCGTGGATTATGGCGAAATTCAGGGAACTATTCTGGACCCCACGTCGGAACAGGGTTTTCAGGACACGGAAATTCTACGTCCCTATGCCTATTCCGTGGGAATTGGCTATGCCAAAGCATTTACCAATCGGTTTGCCTTTGGGGCCCATGTAAAGTATGTGGCCCAGAGTTTGGGGAGTGCGTACATCCCCGACCCGGGTGGAGGTGAGCCCATCAACAAGCAATATGCCCTGGGGGTTTTGGCAGTGGATTTCGGTACCATTTACAAAGTCGGATATAAATCGCTGGTTTTTGGCATGTCCGTGCAAAATTTCTCCCAGGAAGTGACTTACGAAAGCGAAGGGTTCCAGTTGCCCATGGTATTTAATATTGGCGTGGCAATGAATGTACTGGATTTTTTTATGGAAGAAAATGGGCGTCATTCACTGATTGTTTCATTTGATGCCAATCACCCGCGGGCTGCGCTGGAACAGATGAAAATTGGTGCTGAATACGAATTTCTGAAAGTATTATCCCTCCGTGTCGGGTATCATGCCAATGTGGATGAACGCAATGTGTCCTTTGGAGTGGGTATTCACAAGCAATTAAACCGCCGGGGAGGACGGGTGGCTTTTGATTATGCCTATGTGCCCTTCGGCATTTTTAATGCGGTGCAATATTTTACCGTACGTTTTTCGCTTTAAGCCAGACGGGTCTGCGACCTTTGGTAGTACAGCAAAAAAATGAGACAGAAGAAAGAAACATTTGGAGACCTTCCCATGAAGAACAAGCGACCTGGGGGTGTGGTACTGGTGGCGTTAATCCTGGCCCTGATGTTTTTGTTTCAGTGTGAGCGAACCCCCACACCCAGCGTGTTTCAGAATAAGCCCCCGGAACGCCCGGACCCGGTGATTACCGAAATTCTTCCACCGGGAAAGGCCATTGCCGGGATTAGTGCCGTTACGGTTAAAGGGAAAAACTTTTCTCCGGATACGGCAGAAAATTCGGTGTTCTTCGGTGCAACGCGGGCAAAAATGATTTCGGCTTCCGAAACGGAGTTGGTTGTTCGTGCGCCGGATATTGTGGAAGACTCCATCCCTGTTCGCGTCAGTGTTCGGGGAGCATGGCTGTACAGTAATGTGGTGTACTATTCCCTGGAAGAAGCAGCCATTGAGTACGGCCTGTATGGTCTGGAAAACGAAGATTTGTACGGTATAACGGTGGACACCGAAGAAAATCTGTACGTTTCCCTGAATCCCTTTCGTCTGGATAAAATTACCCCGGATGGGGTGCGCCATGATAATTGGGGTAAAACTACCGGAGTACTCAATGCAAAGCGGATGAAAGTAGGACCCGGGGGGTACATCTACCTGGTAAAACACAACACCCGGATTTACCGCATTCCGCTGAGTGGGGGCACATCTTCTACTTACATTTCCGGATTACCCGGGCGGGTATATGATTTTGATTTTGACCCCGATGGGAACATTTATGCCGGGGGTAACGGAGACTATTTGATGTTCATTGATGGGAATAAAAATGTTTCCACAGTAGCGGATTATCCCGATGTTTATATCAAAGGAGTACGCGTATTGAATGGGTATGTGTATGTTGCCGGAACCCAGGGAGATACACTTGCTGCTGTGTGGCGGAATAAAATTAATGGTCCCGGTAACCTGGCTCCCCGGGAACTGGTGTTTAACCTTACCGCGGCAAACATCATGGAAGGTATTGAACTGCTATCCTTTGCGTTTGATGCCGATGGCAATATGTATCTGGGTACCAATGCGCCGGACCCCATTATCGTTGTGAAGGCAGACCAAAACTATTCTGCGTTTGAGCCGTTGTATCCCGGATATTTGTTACCGGATGTGTTTGATATGGCCTGGGGCACCGGTACATACCTGTACGTAACCCGGCGGGCCAATTCGGGTGCCAACAGTACCACCCGTATCATTCGTATCAATGTCCAGAAAAAAAGTGCACCGTATTACGGAAGAGGACAATAACCATTAAAAATATACGGAGAAAGGGGGTGTTAGACCGACAACGATCGGGGATATTAAGGGTTTTGATGTCATATGTTCCAGTTAACCAAATCCAAAGGAGGTTATGATGAAAAAAGTTTTACTGGTATTGGCAGCGGTGCTTTTGGTAGTGAGCACCGGCTTTACCCAACCGTTCCACTGGACGTTTGACTCCACGTTCTACGAAGGAACACTGCCACATGGTGTTGTGGTAGACCCGGAGGGGAAGGTCTGGATTGGGCAATATTATTATACGGATGTACTGGATAATGGTGTGAATGTTTCTGCAATTCGGGTATTTAATCCCGATGGCACGGAAGCGTCCTTTTCACCGATTATGACGTTCACGGTGAATGGGCAACCGGATACGCTGAAGGAGAAAAACCGGGGGCTGGCACTGGATAACAATGGAAACATTCTGGTAAGTTCCGGGTACCTGTATCGCTTCAATTACCAGACCGGCGAAGCCATGGACAAATATGACTATCTGGGCAAAGGCGCAACGGCATTAACCAAAGCAGCGGCCGACCAAAACGGGTATATTTATGTCACCAAAGTGGTACCCAGTGGCGATCCGATTGTCATCCTTGATCAGGACTTCCAGCTATACAGTTTTGCGGTGGATACCAACAATTATCTCTCCCGGGCACTGGAAGTATCAGCGGATGGTAAAGACCTCTACCTGCCTGATTTGCTGGGTTCCGGTATTCTGCATTACCACAGCGATGAGGGCCCGGATGGTACCTACGAACTGGTAAACGTTATCAGCCCGGATACCTCCAAAAGCTTTAAAGGCAATTGTGCGGACTGGGATCCCGCCGGCAATTTGTGGGTGGGTACCCACTTCAGTTCCGATATCCGCGGCTGGTATGCATTTAATACCACATCCGGGGCTATCGTGGACAGCATTGGCAAAGTGATGGATCAGGTATATGAAACGCCCTCACCGTCGGATACAATTTATTCTCCCCGCGGCATTGCGTTCTGGGAAGATACGGCAAACAATCAATGGGTAGCGTATGTGGCGGATTTTGATGGACATCGGGTAAAGAAATTTGTGAATTCTAACCCCTTCACCGGCATTATCC
>WGBF01000343.1 GCA_015494485.1 bacterium
AAACTGAACTGTGTTTTTTGTCAGGTCGAAATTTATTCCAACCAAATATTTAAACCTGTCCGTGTTTTTTATTAAAAATGCCAAAACACCTTGTTCCTCAGCCGAGGAAACAATGCGACCGATTTGAGCAATGGCATCATACATGGAACTTTCTCCTTCCTTTCACCCATGCTTCCGCCACGTCACTTACAAAAGAGCGAAGTGGCCATCCGGGTAAAAATACTTACCCGCTAAAATGCCCCGCGTTTTGCCCCTATTATTTTCCAGTAAGGCGAGTTGTTTTTAATTTATAGGTGTGATCGAAATTTGTCAATATTTGAAATGGCTATCTTAAATTTTTTATTCCACCAACTCCCACATCCCAAATCCCTGGCTGTTTTTGGCGCCTAATCCGCATTCGTATGTCACCTGCAAAAGTTCAGGGTCTCCTTCCGCTTTAAAAATTCCGGAGTAGGCGTGAATAATTGTGCCTTTGTAGTTTACCGGATGCAACCGCGGTGGTCTCAATGGAATCAGGGTAAAATAGCCATCCCGCTGTGTTTTATATACCAGTTCATACTTTTTTTGCGCGTTTCGAGAGAGTAGAATCGAAAATTCTTCCTCTCGGGGATTATAATAGTACGTCTTCTTTTTCCCATCAGCTTTTTTCAGTGTGCTGTACATCGTAACCGGGGATAACATCCGCAATGTAAACGGTGGTTCCAGAATTACGGGTTGAAATACTTTGATACTTTCAACCGATAAGTGATTTTTGCCTAAAATAATATTACCCGATTTAATTAATGACTCGGCTATTTCAGGCAACAACCAATCCACCGGCGAGCTGATTTGCAAATACATTCGCTCTTTAAAAATTAAAAAACCGTTCCCATGCTTTTCGGTGCGCTCCCGTGGTCCACGTAACCGGGAAAACGTGAACAATTTGAAACGGCGTTTCCCGTGGATAAAACCGTCATTGTGCAATTTTTCCGCATGGCGGGGTGTTAAATGCCGGTAAATTAAGGCCTGTACCAGCTCCGGATACCGAAACGGCAAAACAATCATACCTTTCGGGTCGCTGCTCCGAAGCGTAATTTCAATCCGCATCGTTTTCTACCTCCCCATCCGGACTTGCAGTTTGACCTGTTGCCAGGGGACTGCGTCGGGGTTTACGGCTTCGATGCTGCACTGGAGGGGAATGCCCTGCTGCAACAGGCGGCTAATGTGGCGGTTGTCGCTGCGGGGAACGTAACCCAATTGAAATCGCTTCCAGAAAATTGCCACGGCAAATTCGTCCTCGGGGTGATGGGGCTGTGCTTCCAGGCGCAAGGTGGCTCCCACCTTCAAATATGGTAGCAGTCGGGGACCGTCATAATACCGAAATCCCGCAATACTGAAGCGGTTCAACAATACGGATTGGGAAGAAGACACCCCCAATTCATTCTGGATACCAAACGCAACCAATATCCCCGGTAATCGGCGGATGAATTCCCGACGCTTCATGTTAATTTCTCCCTTTTTGGAGTGAATCATTAAAATTTAAGGGATATCCCGGTGTTGAACAACCGGTGGAGAGAATTTATGAAAAAAACGCCATGTCGGCATGTACCGGCATGGCGTCTGGTTTCAAAGCAATAAATACCAATTTAGCGGTTTTTCTGCACTGCCAGAATTTGATTGTATTCAGGAAGGTCTTTCAAAATCTGTAATGCTTTCTTTAATTGATTATCATACTGATAATACGTCGCCAGTCGGGCCCGGCTACCACCGATTTTTTCCGCAAATTCCGCTTCCAGTTGACGTTTCAGTTGCTCTGCATGGGCCTGAACCGCATTCTGTTTCTGCGCATCCAGTTTCTGTAAAGCCACTTTCACCAGATCCCGAATGTCTTCATCGTACTGTTTTTCACCCGCAATTTCCAGGAATTTTTCCAGATTTTCTTCACCGGGCAGTTCAAAATCAAACCCCTGTTCTTTTAAATAAGCCGCAAAATCGTTTAATATGGCATCGGTTACGGTGATATGGGACTGCTGTTTCAGTTCCGGATGCCGGGACAAATAATCAACGGTAAAACGGAATAAGTACCCACGTGAACGGACGGCAGCAATAAAGCGGTCCAGCTTTTCACCCTCCACGGTAACATCCGGGACAATGCCACCACCGCCATGCACTACACGCCCGTTTTTGGTGTAATAATTTACTTTTTTGTTGTATTCCACGCTGTCGGACAGGTCCACAAATATCTCGTGGTTCTTTTTGTAATCTTCTTTTTGAATTAACCGTCCGGAAGGCGTGTAATATTTGGCGGTTGTGATTTTCAGATACGTCTGGTTAATTTTGTCAATGGGAAACACTTTTTGAACCAGCCCTTTCCCAAAGGTTGTCGTCCCTACAATGATACCCCGGTCTAAATCCTGAATGGCACCGGAAACAATTTCCGAAGCGGAGGCACTGTACTGATTGACCAGCACGGCCAACGGCACATTGGGTAACAGAGGCATTTCTTTTGTGAAGTATTTGCTTTCCCGTTCATTGCGTCCCCGGGTGGAAACGACCAATTCCCCCGGCGGCAGAAAAATATTGGCAACTTCCACCGCTGAGCTCAACAGCCCACCCGGATTTCCCCGTAAATCCAGAATAACCCGCTCAATTTTTCCCCGCCGCTTTAATGCCAGAATGGCTTCCTTCATTTCGCGAGGAGCTTTTTCGGTAAAACCGGAAAGCCGAATGAGTACCGTGCCGGAATCAATGAAATCGGCAAAGGTAACGTCTTTTACAACAATTTCTTCCCGCGTGAGGGTCAGGGTAATGGGTTCATCCACACCGGGGCGTTGGATTTCCAGGGTAACCTGGGTGCCAATTTTACCCCGCAACCGTCGGGAGGCTTCCTCAATGGTCATATCCTCGGTGGATTCCCCGTCTATTTTGGTAATCACATCACCCGCCAGAATGCCCGCCCGCTTGGCTGGCGTGTCTTCCATGGGGGCGATAACGGTTATCTTCCCATTCTGAATGCCAATTTCCATTCCCAGGCCACCGTACTTCCCCCGGGTAATCATCCCCATTCGTTCGGATCCCGGATCTTCAAAATATACGGTGTAGGGATCCAGCTCCTTCACCATTCCGTTGATGGCGGCCTTGCTTACCCCTTCGGGATCCAGTTTATCCACATAATGCCGGTTCAGTATTTCAAAAACTTCCTTTAGATTATACAGCCCTTTATCAATCTTGTAATACAGCTCTTCGTTTCCGGCAATGGTAATATTAAAAAACCACCCCACTACCAGCAGAACGGTTATCAAAGACACCCAGGATGAGAATTTGGGGAAGCGTTTCATACAAACCTCCGTTACTTAACACATCATATATGCCCAACAGGGCATTTCAAAAATTAATAATTCGGCACGTTGTGCCGTTTTTCCAATCAAATTAATTAAAACGGTAAAAGCAAATTTTTGTTCGCCGGGAATGCCAACATATTACAACCAGATTTTGGCCACCCACTCCCAGATTTCCCGGGCAATCGCCTCCACCGGGCGCTCACCGTCCACAATAACAAATCGCTGGGGTTCCTCGCGGGCGATGCGCAAAAACCCTTCCCGAACCCGGCTGTAAAATGCCATGCCTCCCCCTTCCAGGCGGTCGCGTTCCCCTGTTTGGCGGGCCATGGCGGTTTCCGGCGTAATATCAATGAAAAATGTTTTGTAGGGAACCAGGCCATTGGTGGCAAACCGATTGAGCGTCTTTACCACCTCCAGGTCTATTCCGCGGCCATAGCCCTGGTATGCCGTGGTGGAATCGAAAAACCGGTCGGCAATTAAATATTCCCCGGCTTCCAACTGGGGCAATAATTTTTCCTGAACCAGCTGGGCCCTGGCAGCGGAGTACAGCAAAATTTCGGTATGGGCATGCATTTCGGCAAATCGGGGATTGAGCAGAATTGTCCGCACCGCTTCGGAAATAGGCGTCCCCCCGGGTTCCCGTACCACATGGGGATGAATGTTGTGGGTATGCAGTTGCTGGATGAGTCGCTTTATTTGGGTGGTTTTACCGCAATTATCCAGACCTTCAAAGGAAATAAATTTTACGAATGAATTCATACTAATGAATTTCCGTATTGCGTTTCCATTTACGTTTGCGAAACCGATGATAGTTCCAGTACAGGCGCCACGATTCGTCCAATCCCATCACCAGCCACAATCCGTACAAACTTAAGCCAAGCACAAAGGTAAAAATATAAGCCAGAAATGTTTCATAAAAAATCACGCTTCCGATTGCCAGCCACATTAACCAGGTTAAATCGGCACTACCGCGTAAATTGCCGGTAAACACAATATTAACCGCCTTGGGGATTTGAATGAGGGCCATTACAACCATGACTTTTGCACCAAATTGAATCACTTCCTGGTTATTGGTAAAAATGCCCATCCAGGTAGTACGGAAGGCAATCAGCAACAGCGATATGACCGCCGCGGTGATCAATGCCACGCGCCCTGCCAGCCGCCCGGTGTGCACCGCCCGATGTTCGTCATCCGCACCCAAATTTTTACCCACCAGCGTCATGGATGCAAGCCCAAATCCGGTAAACGTCATGGTCAGCACGGATTGAATTCGCAAAAACACCTGATGCGCCGCAAGCGCAACAATTCCCAATCGGGCGGCATAAAAACTTAAAATCAACTGGCCCACCGCCCACACCAGCTGTTCCACGGTGGTTGGTAACCCCAGGCGGAACAACCGTTTAACGGTATCAAAATTAACCCGCGTAAATTCCCGAAAGGAAAAAAACAGTTCCGTTTTGCGACTTCGCAAGTAATACAGAGTAAGGAAACTGCCCAGAGTATGGGCAATACCAGCAGCCAGCGCCGCCCCCCGGGCTTCCAGCCGGGGGAATCCCCACATGCCAAAAATCAATACAAAGGAAAGAAAAATATGCAGGGAGTTAATAAACAGGTTTATTTTCATGGTAATCAGCGTATCGCCGGCCATGCGAATGATGCCCACGGCAATAAAATTCACCACAATAAAAAAGGAGAACAGGGCAACCGTTTTGATGTACTGCTCACCGTAAATGCGTGCAATGGGTTCGTCTTCCCGAATCACTGCCATCATGCTTGCGCCGCCAAAATACCACAATAAAAAAATAATCACCGAAAACGCCGCTCCAATTACCAGCGCCTGGGCAAATACGTGATTGGCATTCCAAGTATCTTCCTGCCCCAGATACCGGAGGATGATAATGGAAGCCCCCATTACAAACGTCAGCACCACGGTGAAGGTCAATAAAATGATTTGCAGGGCAATGCCCACCCCACCCAGGGCCGCAGCGGACAGGTGCCCAATAAAAATGGCTTCAATTAACCAGGTAATCGTTTGGGAAGAGAGGTCAATGACAGCCGGAAAAGATGTTTTTAAAACTTCACCCAGGGCAGATTTTTGTTTTGCTGCCAATCTGTTTCCACCTGATTTTTACATTGGAAAGATAATACCCTGATAGGAAAAAGGGGAGAATATTCTCCCCTTTTGATTATCCCTGATAATAATCGTAATAATCCGCTCCCAGATGGGTAATTTGCTCTTCGCCCAGCATAAACCGAAGCGTATTTTTCAGTTTCATCAATTGAATAAACAAATCGTGCTCCGGATACAACTCGGGAAGGTGCATGGGGCTTTTAAAATAGAATGAAAGCCATTCCTGAATGCCGTGAAAGTTTGCGCGGCCGGCAAGGTCCAAAAAGAGGGCCAGATCCAGTACGATGGGAGCCGCCAGGATACTATCCCGGCACAGAAAATCGATTTTAATCTGCATGGGGTAACCCAGCCAACCAAAAATATCGATGTTATCCCATCCCTCTTTGTTGTCGCCCCGCGGGGGGTAATAATTGATTCGGACCTTATGATAGAAATTCTTGTACAGTTCCGGGTAGAGCTCCGGTTGTAAAATGTATTCCAGTACGGAAAGTTTACTTTCTTCTTTGGTTTTGAAGGAATCGGGGTCGTCCAGAACCTCCCCGTCCCGGTTACCCAAAATGTTGGTGGAAAACCACCCTTCCAGTCCCAACAGGCGGGCTTTTAAACCGGGCGCCAGAATGGTCTTCATCAGCGTTTGACCGGTTTTAAAATCCTTGCCTGCGATGGGGGCACGGGTTTCTTTTGCCAGTTCCCACATCGCCGGGAAGTCCACACTTAAATTGGGCGCCCCGTTGGCATAGGGAATACCCATTTTGACTGCCGCGTAGGCGTAAATCATGCTGGGGGAAATCTCAGGATGATTTTCCTTTAACCCTTTTTCGAACGCCTCCAGAGATTGGTGCACCTCACCGGGTTTAATATACACTTCCGTGCTGCCCGTCCACACCATCACCAGGCGGTCCAGATGATGTTCTTCCTTAAAGCGGGCAATGTCTTCCATGACCATCTGGGCATAATCCCATTTGGTTTTGGCTTGCTTGATGTAATGGCCATCCAGTTTTTTAACGTATTCCCGCTGAAACACCCCTTTCCAGGGTTTAATGGCCTCCAGTTCCGGGCGAATCTGGTTCAACAGTTCTTTTTCCAGAACACCCGCTTTTAGCGCCGCCTGATAGGCGTTGTCTTCAAAAATATCCCATCCGCCAAAAACAATATCTTCTAAATTCGTTAATGGCAGCACGTCTTTAATTAATGGGAACCGTTTTTCCGTGCGTTTGCCCAGGCGGATCGTCCCCATCTGGGTCAGGGACCCAATGGGCTTGGCCAGACCTTTCCGGATTGCAATCACACCCGCAATAAAGGTGGTTGCCACTGCCCCCATACCGGGCGTTAATACTCCCAGTTTTCCGGTTGCAGGTTTTATTTCCGGTTTCTTCGGAGTTGCTTCTGTCGTCATTCTTTTACTCTCCTGCTGTTAAATTCCCATGGGTTCTTCATACGTCTTCTGGGATTCTTTTTCTTCCTTTTCCTGTCTGTAAACATGGTAAATCCGCTGGATGGCCGTAAAATTGGCCAGGACCGCAATGCCCCAGATGACCAATTTTAACAGGAACGGATGAAACAAAGCACTGATTCCCAGATACACGATACGTTCCGGGCGTTGCATCAACCCCACTTTACCATCGTAGCCCAACCCTTCGGCCCGTGCCCGAACGTAGCTCACCATCAACGACCCTCCCAAGGCCACAAACACCATTACTGCTGTAAACGGCTGATTGGTTTGAATAAAATAAATGCCAATGCCCAGATATACCGCCATTTCGGCGTAGCGATCCAGGCTGGAATCCAGCACGGCACCAAATTTGGACGCCAGACCCGACTTCCGGGCAACCTTGCCGTCAAAAATATCGCAGATACCGCTCAGTAACAGAAATACGCCGCCCCAAAACACGTGGTGGGTTCCGAAAAAATAACCGCTGACCAGGGAAAGGATAAAGCCTAAGATAGTAAAAAAATGTGGGTGAACATTTAAACGAACAACCCCGTCAATCACGGGTTCAATAATTTTTAAAAAACCCTGTTGAATGAACTCCGGTAATATCGTAAATCGTTTATTGCTCATGGACCTGGTTTCCTGATTCGCTCTGGAAATCCGCTCCTGCAATTACCAGAACAATCTCACCTTTAATGTTACGCTGTTGCACTTTTTCCAGCACTTCCGCTGCTGGACCTCGAATAAATTCCTCGTAAACTTTCGTCAGCTCACGAGCCAGCACAATATAACGATTTCCAAATATGTTTACAATCTCTTCTAATGTTTTTACAATGCGATGGGGCGATTCGTACACCACAATTGTCCCGGTTTCTTCGGCCAGTTGACGCAGCTTTTTTTGCCGTCCTTTTTTCTTGGGAAGAAACCCTTCGAACACAATGCGGTGGGTGGGCAACCCGGAGGCGACTACCGCGGCAACAAAGGCAGTGGGTCCCGGAATGGGGGAAACGGGTATCCCTCGCTCGATGGCAGCGCGAATTAGCAGATAGCCAGGGTCGGAAATACCGGGCGTGCCCGCCTCGGATACCAGCGCTGCAGATTCTCCGCTTTCCAGCCGCTGCAAAATACCCGGAATACGGTGCCGCTGATTGTGACTGTAAAAACTGACCAATTGCGACCGAATCCCGTAATGGTTTAGCAGCCGGGCTGTGGTACGGGTGTCTTCGGCGCAGATAAAATCCACGGCCTTCAACACCTCCAGTGCCCGTAGCGTGATGTCCTTTAAATTTCCAATGGGCGTGCTCACAATGTACAGTGTTCCCGGCATGGGTGCATTTCCTTTAAAGGAATGAATATACACTCACAATCCCTTCGGGAACAACGGGATTGCAATTCTTCTGGTAGAACGGCCTTTCAATCGAATTATTCCCCAAAAACGGAAGCACCCGTTGGTTTAAACGGTGTGTTTTTCACCGGAGAAGGTCCCTCCCGCATCTTCAGAAAGGGTGCGAACTTCGAAATGAAGACGTTTCCGAACCAGCGCCGTTTTCCCCAATGAATTCTGCAATTCTGCAAATGGGCGCCCGGTTTTAATCGATGGATTACTCGGAGGCAGAGAACTGTGTCAGCTCAGGGCGCGGCAGGCCGGGAACCGCCGTTTCCACCCCTTCCAGCAGTTCTTGGATTTTCTGAGCTAATTCCGTCAGCCCTTCCGGTGTTTGCACATCTGTGTAAAATTGGGGCTCTACAGCCTGAACGGCCTGCAGGCTGGCGCTAAATTGAGAGAGCAGAAAATAATTGTGAGCTTTAAGTCCCCACAAGTGACGGGTCAATAAGCGGGGGTAAAAAGGAAAGACCCAATTGGGCCGATGCGTTAGCACGGAATCCAGATAGGCATTGGATACCTG
>WGBF01000344.1 GCA_015494485.1 bacterium
ATTCATTCGAAGCCAGATTTCTCCGGGATAATTTTTTGGAAAGACCATTCGGACTATTGATTCTTCCGGAACGGCAGGGTTCTCCCGTACCGGGGTATGCTAATCCAGGGCAATGCCCCGGTGACCGTCTTTTTCCACCGTCGCAACCAGTTCCTCAAAGGCAAGGGATTCCCGTTTGGTCACAAAGGAAATGACCATGGGCAAATTCACCCCTGAGACAACTTTAGCCCTGGGGAATTCCTGTTCAATCATTTTACCGATGCGCCAGCAGTTTCCACCGCGCAAATCGACCAAAATGAGGAGTTTCTCGTCCTGGCGAATGGTTCCGCTGACTTCCGCATACAGCGCCTGAGGGGACATCTGGTCATTGCTAAACGTTAGCACATGGTCCACGTTGCCCAGAATCCGTTCGGCAGCCTGAACCAGTTCAAAAGCCAGTTTCCCGTGGCAAATAATGATGCCTTTAGTCATTACTCAAAGTCCTTGTCTAAAAAGTCCCGCATCTTCAAATTGAGGAGGTGCTGGCGCTCTTTTTCCCGCATTTTTTCCATTAAGCGGCGGTTAAATTCCTCAGCGGTATGGTGCCCGTAAATTTTCAGCAATTGGTTGAGGGCAATGGTTTCGGCAATCACGGTAATGTTTTTTCCGGGATTGATGGGCAGGGTTACCAGGGGAATTTCCACTCCCAGAATATTGGTTTTTTCCTCATCCAGACCGGTGCGGTCGTAATCGGCTTCCGGGTCAAAATCTACCAGCTGCACTTCCACTTCCACCCGCTTATGCACCCGCACCGCGCGGATACCAAAAATACTGCGCACATCAATTAACCCCAGCCCGCGAATCTCCAGGTGGTGGAGGGCAATTTCCCGGCTTTCGCCCATTAAAATTTCTTCCGCTTTGCGGGTAATAATTACAATATCATCCGCTACCAGGCGATGTCCCCGTTCCACCAGGTCCAGGGCAATTTCGCTTTTGCCAATGCCACTGCGACCGGTAAACAGCAACCCAATGCCGTACACATCCACCAGTGTTCCGTGGACTGTGGTGCGGGGGGCAAATTCGTTCTGCAAATAATCGCTCAGGTAGTGGGAAAAACGGGTGGTTGGGTATTCGGTACCAAACACGCAAATAAAACGGCGCGTAGCCACCTGAATGAGCTCCGGCGGGGGTTCATTGTTATCCGTGACCATAATGCAGGGAATATCATATTGCAGCACCCGCTCAATGGCCAGTTTGCGGGCCCGCTGGGAAAGGCTTTCCAGGTACCGGATCTCCGTGTTGCCCAGAATTTGAACCCGATTGTAGGTGAACAATTCCAGAAAGCCGGCCAGGGCTAATCCCGGGCGGTGGAGTTCACTGTCGGTAATTTCGCGTTCGAAGCCGGCGTTGGGGGTTAACAGGCGGAGCTTCAGGCGCTCTCGGGTTTCCTTGTACAGCCGGCCAACCGTTAATTTGGGTCGAATCATAAACACTCTTAATTGTTATCATTACACCAATTTACGCCAAAGGGCGGTGCTTCGCAAAAATTTTATAAATCCCACGGCATAAAAAAAGCTGGCCCCATCCGGAGCCAGCTGGTATATCTCAACATATCTGCTGTTCATTAAGCAGAATGAATACGTTCCTTATCCGACGAGCGGAGTTTTTCCTTCTGGCGCTTCAACTGACGTTCCACCCGGTCCAGAGCAAGGTCGAAAGATTTCCGCAAATCGTCCGATGTTTCCTTCAACACCACCTGATTGTTGTTCAGCTTCACCTTAAACTCAACGTAACGGGTTAACTTTTCCCACCCCAGAATCACTTCCATATTCATAATCCCGTCGTGATAGCGCTCCAGCCGCTGCACTTTTTCCTCAATGTAATCGCGTAAATCCCGGGGAAGCTTAAAGTGGCGAGCAGTGATTGTGAGATTCATAAAAACCTCCTTTATGTTTAGGGGTTCATTCTATCATCAGGCACGGGGATGCGCCTTCTGATAGATTTTTTTCAATCGCTCCATGCTAACATGGGTGTACACCTGCGTGGACGACAAACTGCTGTGTCCCAGCAATTCTTTTACTGCCATTAAATCCATGCCCCGGTCCAGTAAATGGGTGGCAAAGGTATGCCGTAGGACATGGGGACCGGTGTGTTCCAGTTCGGCCACATCGGTTAACAATTTTTTCATCAATCGGCGAATGGAACGGGCGTCCAGCGGCTTGCCCCTGGCCGTTACAAACAGGGCATCGGTATCGTTCAGATGGGGGAATTTGGCTTGCCGCGCCGCCAGATACTCCCGCAACGCCTGCAATGCCCGGGGGTGCAGCGGGACAATCCGTTCCTTCTGGCGTTTGCCCAGAACCCGCACTTCCCCATTCGTCCATTGAATATCAGCAGGGGTAATGCCCAACAATTCCGACACACGCATGCCGGTGGCATACAGCGTTTCCACAATGGCGCGACTGCGCACCACTGCAAATTCCTGCCCCTGCAACCGCTCAAACAGGGCATGAACCTGTTGCGGTGTTAACACGGTGGGTAATGGTTTGTCCAGCCGGGGCATGGCCAATCCTTCCGTGGGGTTCACCGATACCACCCCACGTTTAACCAGGTATTTAAAGAATGTTTTAAGTGAAGAAATTTTCCGGGCCACGCTGCGCTTTTGCAATCCAGCAATGAGCAATTCTCCTAAAAATTCCCGTATATGATTGAGTTCGACCGTTCCGGCAGAAACTTGATGGCGATTTAAACGGGTTTCCAGGTAGTCAATAAACTGCGCAATGTCGTTCTGGTAGGCAATCACCGTATGGGGTGAATAGCGACGCTGGTGTTGCAAATAGTCTATAAACTGATCCAGTTCATTCCACATTTTGTGGCTCAAGTTCCCCAAGCTTTATTTTCTTTTTACACTTCGGGCACTGTAAAAACGTTCCGTCCCGCTTGGTGGTCTTTTCTTCCATTAACGGGAAATGGCAATCCGGGCATTCCTGTGCCACCGGTTTATTCCACAGGGCAAATTTGCATTTGGGATATTCACTGCAACTGTAAAAAACCTTCCCCCGCTTGCTCCGCCGCTGCACCAGCACCCCATTGCATCCTTCTTCCGGGCAGGGCACGCCGGTGCTGATGGGCTTGGTGAATTTGCACTCCGGATAGCGGGAACACGCCAGAAATTCCCCAAAACGCCCCCGTTTGATGACCATGGGACTGCCGCACTCATCGCAGATTTCATCTGTTACCTGAGGGGCTTCGGGTTCTTCCAGCGGTTTGGTATTTTTACATTCCGGGTAACCAGAACACGCCAGAAATTTCCCGTTCCGTCCCCAGCGAATGACCATCGGGCGACCGCACAGCTCGCACTTCTCTTCGGTGGTTTCCTGCAATTCGGTACGAATTTCTCCCACCTTGCCATTCACCTTTTCCAGTGTCTCCTTAAACGGATGGTAAAAATCGTCCAGAACCTCCACGTAGCTGGCCTGATGGTGTTCAATTTTGTCCAGCTCGTCTTCCATGCGGGCAGTGAATTTCACATTAAAGATGTTGGGAAAATTTTTCACCAGCAGGTCATTCACTACCTTTCCCAATTCCGTGGGTTTTAAGGCACGGTCTTCTTTTTCCACATATTTTCGGTTGAACAGGGTGGAAATAATCTGGGCGTAGGTGCTGGGACGTCCAATGCCCAGCTTGTCCAGCGTTTTCACCAGGGTGCTTTCCGTGTAGCGTGCTGGCGGCCGGGTAAAATGTTGTTCCGGAAGCAGTTGCAGCAAAGTTAAGGGGTCGCCTTTTTCAATTTGCCGGGGTAAATGCTCCGGATGAAATTCACCGCTGTCATCGGCGCGGTCCACCTCCGCTTCCGGTTGATACACCTGCAGAAATCCACGATAGGTAATGACTTCTCCGCTGGCTTTAAACAAATACTCTCCGGCCTTTACCCAGATGGTGGTCTTTTGCGCTTCTGCCGGTTTCATCTGGGACGCCACAAAGCGGTTCCAGATGAGTTCGTAAATTTTAAATTGCTCAGCAGTCAAATATTTTTTAATGGCGCGGGGCTCAAATTCTTTCTGGATGTACGTCGGTCGAATGGCTTCATGGGCGTCCTGCGCGCTCTTCTTGGTCCGGTACACATTGGGTTTGGCCGGTAGGTAATCGGTGCCGTAACTGTCGGCAATGTACTCCCGGACTTTCCCCAGCGCTTCCTGACTGATGCGGGTGGAATCGGTGCGCATGTAGGTGATTAAACCCACGTTGCCGTGGGGCCCCAGGTCAATGCCTTCGTACAGTTGCTGGGCAATCATCATAATCCGGCCGGTACTCATGCGAAAGCGCCGTGCGGCCACCTGTTGCAGCGTACTGGTAATGAACGGTGCCGGTGGGCGCTTTTTCACCGTTTCCCGCACCACATCGTCCACCAGGAAGGTTTCCGTTTCCAGACGGGCAATGTGCTCCTTGACTTCCGATTCGCTCCCAATGCGAAACTTCTCCGGGTCCAGTACCTTCTTCCCGATTTTGTGCAACCGGGCAGTAAAGCGCTCCCCAATGCGGGTTTGCACCTCCGCGTCGATGGTCCAGTACTCCACAGGGGTGAAGTTTTCAATTTCCGCCTCCCGTTCGCAAATTAAGCGCAAAGCAACGGACTGCACCCGGCCAGCACTTAACCCCTTGTACACCGTTTTCCACAACACCGGACTCACCATGTAGCCCACAATGCGGTCCATCACCCGGCGCGCCTGCTGGGCGTTCACCCGGTGCATGTCAATGTCCCGCGGATTCTCAATGGCTTTTAACACCGCCGGTTTGGTAATTTCATTAAATTCAATCCGGCGAATATTGGGGTTGACTTTCTGAATGGTATCGGCAATGTGGTAGGCAATGGCTTCCCCTTCCCGGTCGGGGTCAGTGGCCAGCAATACGGTATCCGCCGTTTTGGCTTCCTTTTTCAGGTTTTGAATAACCTTGGATTTACCGCGAATTACCGTATACTGCGGCTGGTAGCCATTGTCCAGGTCTACGCCAAATTTACTCTTAGGCAAATCAATAATATGCCCTACGGAGGCTTCAACTTTGTAATTCTTACCCAGAATTTTATTGATGGTTTTGGCTTTTGCCGGAGATTCTACAATAACCAGATGCTTGGTGTTCGTTTTGCTCATAGACCTTACTCAATTTTCAATGTGATTAGTTAATCGTATCCGTACCCGGATGGAAAACAGCGTCGGTGTTAAAATTGGTTGCTTCGCGGCGAATAATGACCTGCGTTATGACCCGCTTCAACAGTGTCATGTCCACTTCGCCCATTCCCAGCATGAAGGTGCGTTCCAGAATTTCGTCCACATTCAGGGGATGAATAAACCCTACCGCCTGAAGCTGCAGCAAGTAGGCATAGGCTTCTGCGGAAAAGATGCGGCGTTCCTCCGGCGTGAGGTACCGAAATGAACGGCCGCGGTGCAGATGTTTAAAATAGGCAGGACCGTTTTCTTTGTAGCGTTCTTTTACAAAACGGATGGCTTCCCGAATTTCCTTTCGGGAATAGCCGGCATCCTGCAATTTTTTCTCCAGGCTGCGAAAATCCAGATTGGCCATTCCTTTCTGAGTGGAAATTTCACGAAAAATAAACTCAATGATTTCAACGATGCGTTCGGACATTTATCTCCCCAATCGGTTTCCTAATGGCAAATTTAAATATTTTGCGTTTAAAAGCAACTCTTTTTCCGGTGATGTTCATGGCACTTCTTCCATACGCGCATAACTCCAGAATGTTCGGAAATCCATTGGGTTCATTTTAGAATAATTTTAAATTGCCGTACACCAATGGAA
>WGBF01000345.1 GCA_015494485.1 bacterium
ATCTTAATACTGTCTACTTTCCCGGCCAGAAATTCGCTAATTAAAAACTTGGAAATTTCTTTGGCGTGATGATACTCCAGCTTGTTGAATAAATCCAGAAACGATTTTTCAATATGATAATCCCGTTTGGAAAAATAATCATACCCTTTCCGCCCCACGGGTACAATCCAGGTTTCAATTTCCTTATGTTCCTGAATTTCCCGCACGGCCCGCCGAATGATATTGTGATTGAATGCCCCGCACAATCCCCGGTCTGCTGTTACAACCACCAGGTACATCCGGCCAATTTCCCGTTCCTGCATCAGCGGATCCTGAAAGTTGCTGCTCTGGGCCATCAAGTCCTGCATCATTTCGCGGATTTTGAAGGCATAGGGGCGGGTTGCCAGAATATTTTCCTGAGCACGGCGCATCTTAGCAGCCGCCACCATTTTCATGGCTTTGGTGATTTGCTGCGTGCTTTTAATACTGCCAATGCGCCGTTTTATTTCACGTAAGGTTGCCATTCAGCTTATCCTTCCCGTTTAAAAATGGCCTTGAATTCTTCTACCGCTTTTTCCATCCGTTCCCGAAGCTCATCGGAAATGACTTTTTTCTCTGCAATTTCCGAAAGGATATCCGCATGCTTGGTTTCCATATAGGCCAGAAATTCTTCTTCGAAACGACGCACCACTTCCACCGGTAAATCATCCAGATAGCCACCGGTACCGGCAAAAATGATGGCAATTTGCTTTTCCACCGGCATGGGTACATACTGGTCTTGTTTTAAGATTTCGACCAGCCGCTGCCCACGGGTTAATTGTTGTTGGGTGGCTTTATCCAGGTCGGAGCCGAATTTGGCGAATGCTTCAAGCTCCCGGTACTGGGCTAAATCCAATCGTAAACGACCGGCCACCTGCTTCATGGCTTTAATCTGGGCATTACCCCCGACACGACTCACCGAAATACCCACGTTAATAGCAGGACGTTGACCGGCATAGAACAAGCTGGGTTCCAGATAAATCTGCCCGTCGGTAATGGAAATAACGTTCGTCGGAATGTAAGCGGAAACGTCACCCAACTGGGTTTCGATAATTGGCAATGCCGTAAGCGAACCGCCTTTTAAATCGTCACTTAATTTTGCCGCCCGTTCCAGCAAGCGACTGTGCAGGTAAAACACGTCACCGGGGTAGGCTTCGCGTCCCGGAGGACGGCGCAACAGAAGGGACATTTGGCGATAAGCCCACGCATGCTTGGTTAAGTCATCGTAGATTACCAGGGCATGCATCCCGTTATCCCGGAAGTATTCCCCCATGGCACAACCGGCATAGGGCGCAAGGTACTGCAACGGTGCCGGCTCACTGGCGGTTGCGGATACTACAATGGTGTACTCCAGAGCACCATATTGCTCCAGGGTTTTGACAACCTGCGCCACCGTGGACTGCTTTTGCCCGATGGCAACGTATATACAATAAACCGGTGCGTCGGTCTGGTGGGTGCTCTTTTGATTAATAATCGTATCCACTGCAATTGCAGTTTTCCCGGTTTGGCGGTCCCCAATAATTAACTCCCGCTGTCCTCGCCCAATGGGAATCATGGCATCAATCGCCTTCAACCCGGTTTGCAGGGGCTCCTTAACCGGTTGCCGGTAAATAACACCCGGTGCCTTCCGTTCCACCGGCAGGAATTCCTTGGCGTTCACCGGGCCTCGCCCGTCGATGGGATTCCCCAGGGGATCCACCACACGGCCCAGGAGTTCCTTACCGACCGGCACCTGAACGATTTTCCCCGTGCGTTTTACGGTATCCCCTTCTTTAATCAACCGGTCTTCCCCAAACAGCACCACACCCACACTGTCTTCTTCCAGGTTCAACACCATTCCCACCACATCATTGGGGAATTGCACCAACTCACCGGCCATCACTTTACCCAGGCCGTACACACGGGCAATACCGTCACCCACCTGCAGGACTGTACCGACGTCATACACATCGGTTTCTTTTTCAAACCCTTCCAGCTGCTGCTTAATAACAGCAGAAATTTCACCAGGTTTTACATCCACTGCCATAGTGTTTTCCTCTAATAAATTTTACAATGACGCTTCTACGAGCCGTTCTTTTAACTTTTCCAGTTGATGACGAATACTGTTGTCAATTACCGTATCCTTAATCTGTACAACAAAACCACCGACCAGAGACGCATCAACCTGTTGTGTTAACACAACGGTTTTACCAATCATCTGGTTTAGTTTCTCATTCAATGCATTCAGTTGTTCATCGGTCATTTCCACCACCGTATAGACGGTTCCACGAACAATGCCCCGCTCTTCATCCAGCAAATCCCGGTAATAGGACACGATTTCAGGCAGTAACGCCTCGCGATTTTTACGAATGAGAAGTTTTAAGAAATTGAGCACAAATGGATGGAGCTTTTTGGCAAACAGGGCATCTACCGCCTTTAACTTTTCTTTATTGGAGATCACCGGTGAATCGATTAACTGCTGGAACTCCACGACCTCACGATAGGTTTTGTCCAGCACATCCATTTCCTTTTCCACCGTGTCCAGCAGTTGCTGTTCTTTGGCACCTTCAAACAAGGCGGTAGCATACCGTTTTGCAACACGACTTCCTTTCACAGCACCATCCTTTTAATTTCGGGGTTGTTCCAACGATTGAATATACTGATCAATTAACTCCCGATGCTTCTTTTCATCCAGCGTCGTCTGAATCAATTTGGACGTGGCTTTAATTACCATATCGGCAATTTCACCTTTAATGGCCATTAAGGCCTGTTGCCGTTCGCGGGTGATATCCGCGCGGGCACGCTCAATCAGCTTATTCGCTTCCTCGCGGGCCTGGGCCAAGACTTCTTCTTTCATTTTTTCCGCCAGCTCCTTACCTTCCCGCAACATTTTCTGCACTTCTTCCTGTGCCTTGGCCAGCTTTTCCTGTTGTTCTGCCAGGTATTTTTCCGCCTCTTCCCGCGCATCTTCTGCGCGTTTCAGGGATTCCGCAATTCGCTTTTCGCGTTCCTCAACCGCACTCAGCAGCGGCTTCCAGGCAACCTTTTTCAGAACGTACAACAGGAAAAAGAAGGTAACCCACGTCCATATTATCATTCCCGGTTCAAGTTTTAACATAGGGGAATTCCTCAATTATTTATTTAAGGCCCAACAAGAAACAAATAATCAAACCGAAGAATGCGATACCTTCGATTAATGCTGCGGAAATAATCATGGACGTCCGAATGGCATTGGCGGCTTCCGGCTGACGCGCGGTACCTTCCATTGCCTGACCACCAATCCGGCCAATTCCTAACCCTGCAGCAATTGCCACAATACCAGCACCAATACCTGCTGCCAAATATGCTAACCCTAATGCATCCATTGAAACTTCCTCCTGATATTTTTCTTTAATACTGTTTAATTAAACTGTTAACCATTAATGTTCAGGGAACATTGCCATCCCGATAAACAGGGATGACAACATGGTAAAAATGTACGCCTGAATAAATGCAACCAAAATTTCCAGTAAACTAATAAACAAGGCCATTCCCACTGAAAATGGCGCCACCGCCAGCATCCCCAGGGCAATAATCAGACCCAACAGGGCTAAAATGACCGTGTGCCCCGCCATCATGTTGGCAAAAAGACGCATGGCCAACGCAAAAGGCTTGGTGAACAATCCCAATATTTCAATGGGCACAATGATCAGATAAAGTGGGGCCGGTAAACCATGGGGCGCCAGATTTTTCCAGTAGCCGATAATCCCGTTTTGCTTCATGCCATAAATTTGCGTAGCAAAGAAGGTTACAGTTGCCAGGGCAGCAGTAACACTAATATTTCCGGTAGCCGTAGCAAACAACGGGATTAATCCCATTAAATTGGCTGTGAGGATAAAGAAAAACATTGTTGCCAGAAACGGAGTTAATTGCTTGCCGGCCCGCTCTCCCAGATTGGGAATTGCAATCTCATCCCGCACAAAGAGGGTAATGGATTCCAGCATACCGGCAAACCCGCCGTAAACCAGCTTCCGCTTCCGGAACGAGAGCCAGAAGGCCAGAATCAAAAATAGGGCAGCAAACCACATCATTAATGTATGGAGGGTAATGGAAAGATCCAGAGGCACGTTAAGTACCGGAACAGTAACTTTTATTTCCGGCAGGTGAATATGATAGCCAAACAAATTCCATTCATGGCTATCCTGAATATGGTGCATGATGTAATGGCCAATGCTTTCGCCCTGCTCTTCCGCCTTTTCGGCGTGCTTTGCTGCTTCTTCTACCCAGTACATTCGCCCCTCATTTCGACTGCGTTGTGTATTTATTCACAAACATAATTTCAAAAAACAAAAAGCTAAAGTAACTAAATAATAATGATATTATTAATGGAATCATTTGAAAATGAACGGCGATAATTAAAATAAATAAAATTGAGAAAAGCAACAAAAATCTAAAAATCATTCCGCCAAAAACAGCGCCCATAAAGGCGTTTTGAGACCGTTTCATCCCCCAGGCCAGAATCACATACCCGATAATTGCATTCACATATCCCAGAAAAATGCCCACGCCAACATCCAGCCGGAGGGTGTTTTTTTGAAACAATGCCAGTATTCCCATGCCTAACGCCAAAAGCACGGCAAAAATTAATGTGGCCTGTACGATGTATTTGCGGAGTTCAATTTTCATCCGGGTGCCGATTTTGATTTTTTTTGTCTAACAGAAAAACGGTCTTAAAAAAGTTGTAAAATCCCGTAACAATACCCAGTACCGCTCCGGTAATGGTTAACCACGGAAATGTTTGCCAGCGTTTGTCCAGAAAATACCCCAGCCAGGTGAACAGGGCGATTGAGGCAGCCATGACATATCCAATGTTTAAATATGGCGCTAATTTGCGATATGCTTCCGCTAAGGAGTTTAGCCCCTTCGAAGGTGTTTCGGGCGCTGGGGGTTTATTCTTTTGTTTCGTTCTCATCGGCGGCGGAGGATTGTTTTCCGAACTTAAATTTCCCGGACGACGCCGCTGCACTTCCACCCATTTCCGATTTTCCGTTAAACACGGCCCCTTCATCAATAATTAATTTGCCTGCCCGCAAATTTCCTGTTAACACGGAGGTGGATTCCAGTACCAACTTTTCTTCCACAATAATATTCCCTTCAATCTTGCCACCCACGATGGCATTCCGGGCAAAAATTTCGCCGTTCACTTCGCCCCCGGAACCAATGGTGACGGTATCACTACTTTTAACCGTGCCTTTTACGCGGCCGTCAATTCGCAAACTGCCATTGGTTTCAATGCTGCCTTCCAGAGACGTACCGGTACCGATAAAATTCAGCTCATTGCTGCCATTGGAAACCGACTTGGATTTTAACCCCATTTATGTGTTTACCTCCATGCTTTTTATTGAACCGCCTCAGATTGCTTAAAATCGATGTACTTTTCCGGATTTTGTGGATAACCGTTTTTCCAGATTTCAAAGTGCAGGTGGGGGCCGGAAGATTCCCCGGAGCTCCCCAGCAGTGCAATGGGTTCACCCTGCCGTACAAACTGATGATTAAACACCAGGTTTTTCAAATTGTGTTTATAATAGGTATAAAATCCACGGGAATGCTGCAATAACACCACGTAGCCATCCTGATACGTCCAGCCACTAAACAACACCACACCATCGGCTGCCGCCAGAATGGGCGTTCCCTGAGGTGCCGCAATGTCCACCCCCAGATGTCCCTGGGGTTTAAATTCCTGGGACAGAAAGCCAACTACGGGAGGCAAAAGCGGCACATCGGAAAAAATTG
>WGBF01000346.1 GCA_015494485.1 bacterium
ATCATATAAAATTCCCAGGGAAATCGAATTTGTAAAAAAACTGCCTAAGAACAAATCGGGTAAGATTATTAAACATAAATTTAAAAAAGAAGCCTACCATGATTGAACAAGATGGAGTAAAAATCGAGACCCGTTTTTTGGATGAAGATGGGCAAATAATGCTGGTGGAAATTGGCGGGTACATTGACCAGGCAAATGTGCACCATCTTCAAAAGGTCATTGACAACAGCCTGGAAAGCGAAGTGTATAAGCTGATTTTTGATTTAAAAGACCTTGTATATATGAGTAGTGCCGGGTGGGGCGTATTGATTGGTGAGATTAAAAATTTTCGGGAAAACGGTGGCGATATTAAGCTGGTGAATATGAATCCCGAAATTTATGAAGTGTACCAGATGCTGGAATTTTATCATATTCTATCCGAATATCCTACGGTAGAAGACGCACTCAATAGTTTCCTGGATAAAAAGCAAACCGTTCACGCGCGGGGTGAACAACCGGAATCCCCGGGATTGGGGCAGGATGTCCCTTTTGAAGAGCCTGCCGGTGAGAATAAAACGGTTGAGGAGTTCAAAGATATTCTGAATGAAGTGGATGCCACCAATTCCAATGGGCAGGAGGAAGAATTCGTTGTGGATATGGAAGATATTGATTCAGTGGAAGCGCCGTCGAAGGATTTTTCAGCGGCTCATCAGCGTCACGTGGAATTTAATCCCATTTCCGCAGAACGGGTACCCGACCTAAAAATATTACCCTTGCCGGAAAAGATTAAAAAAGTGGTGGCACAGTTCCCCCATTTTGGCCCGTGGAAAATTCGCAAAATGTTACGGCATCCGGAGTTCGGAAATACCAAAGTAAGTTATTTCAAAGTTCGAAAAATATTAAAACAGCTGGATTTGGATACCAAAGAAAAACGGTATCGATTTTATAGATCGTGTTAATCTACAGTGGAGGTTGGAAACGTGTATTCAAAATATTTTGGTAAAAGTGTGTATCAGGTATTGGGGGTGGTATTAAGCGGGCTCATCCTGTTGCTACCGGTGGTTTCGTTAAAAGCCATGCCGGCTCCCCATGATGGTCAGCCATCGCCAAAAAAACAACCCAAAGCCATCAGCAAACCACAAACCCAGAGCCCGTTTGTACCAGGAGATGCGGTATTTATTTCAACGTTTCCGGATACCACATCGTTTTTGAATAACATTTTCCCGATTGATGACCGGGGATATGTGGAATTACCCATACTGGGAAAGGTAAAAATTTCTCACATGACCGAAGCGGAATTTAAACAATTCTTAAAAGAAAACTTTCAGGATTACCTCCGCTATCCATACATCTATGTGAAACCCATGATCCGTATTAGTGTGTTGGGAGGGGTATTTCGGCCCAGTTTGTATTATGTGGATCCCCATCAAAGCTTGTGGGAAGTATTGTATATGGCGGGTGGAACGATTGATGAAGACGGTTTAAAACAGATGCGCTGGGAACGGGATGGGGAAGTTGTCGAGGACGATTTAATACCTTACCTGCAAAATGGTACCTCATTAAAGGCTATGGGATTTCGCTCTGGCGATCAAATATGGGTAAGAACGCCCACCAAACCGACATTACTGGAAGAAATTATGCGATATACACCTCTGGTAACCATGGCTGTGACCATTACTACCTTATGGCTAACGTATCAACGAACGTTTTATTTGGGACGATAAAAGATTGGGGTTAAAACCATGAAGCAAAATGGAAATAATGGGCTGGGACACACACCTCCCTCTACTGAAAATGAAATCAAAAAATATTTACGCATTTTAAAGAAGCGGAAATGGGTTATTGCCATAACTGCCGCAATTACGTTTGTATTCTGGTTGGTACTGGTGGTGATGTTCCTGGGGTCTCCCACGTATACATCCACGGCATTATTAACTTTTCAGGATCCCCGGAGCATGAGTGCGCTGGGAACCACTGAGCGCCGGCCGGTAAATGCCGGAAAGGCATCGTTAATTAAGACCAATCGGTTGCTGGGTAAAGTGGTGGAAGATTTGCAATTAAATCTTTCCATATTAACGGATAATTTGTACCGAAGCGAGTTATTCGATACAGTGTTCGTAAATAAATCCTCTTTGCCCGGTGAATACACAATTCGGAAAGTCGGTGAAAATAAATATCAGTTATTTTATCGAAACGAGCGCCGAGGGATTAAAAAGGATTCGTTGTTGGTTACGTTTTCTGCCGGAGATACGGTTCGAATCAATAATTTTGCTTTCGTATTAAATCCCCGCGTATTTAAACAAAAGGATCTGGAAGAGGCAGAATTTGCTATTCGGGAATGGGAACGGGCTATTGAGTGGTTACGTACCAACGTTTCCTACAAATTAGACCGGTATCAAACAACCCTGATGATTCAGGCCAGTCATAAAAATCCACAAATGGCTGCTAAAATTGTCAATAAGATTGCAGAGCTGTTTGTGGATTTAAATCTTCAGATTAAACGGCACAAAAGCAATGAAGTATTGCGGATACTGGAGAATGAGCTGGCCCTGGCCAAGGAAGAACTGGATGCTGCCAATAATCGCCTCAAAGCATTCCGGGAAAAATACCCCTGGGTGGTTTTAACGGCAGATGCCGGTACCCGTGTAACCACGCTGGCGACTTACGAGGAAGCTGTGGTCACGCTAAAGCAAAAAATTGCTGACTTACAGCGAATGGAAAATAAATTGAAAACAGCGGGCAGTTTAGATGAC
>WGBF01000347.1 GCA_015494485.1 bacterium
ACCGAATCTCAACAAAATGACGTGTACACCGGGTGGATAACCGGAATTTGCGATACCAGCGGCAATTCAACGGACACATTGCACCTGCGATTTAAGGGGACGGCCCAACCGGACACCATCCCTACGGCTGTCGTACACACCCGACCGGAACATGGGGCGGAAGATGTACCGTATCACGCAACCATTCAAATAACGTTCAGCCAACCGGTAGACACCGCAACCGTGCTTGCGAGTATTTTTCTCCTGACCGGCAAAAAGGACACGGTAAGCGGCCGGTGGGATTTTCAGAACTTCCTGCAGCCGATATTCAGGCCCGATTCGATTTTGGCGAAAGGAGCATCTTACCAAATCGTGGTAAATGAGGGTACATTAAAAACATTGTGGGGAGAACAGTTCGGTGATTCGGTGAGGATTTATTCCTTTACAACGATTGATTGGGCCGAGCTGGGAGAAATAGAAGGAACGGTGGAATGCCCGGATTCTCTGAAGGGTGCGCCGATTGTTGTGGAAGCAGTTGCCGTTCAATCCAGGCAGGTAGCGGGTCGGAGTGTGGCGGACTCCACCGGTGCGTTTCTGATTCCTTTTCTCCCGGAAGGGCAGTACACACTGCAGGCATTTGTAGACCGCAATAAAAACGGGCGCTGGGATGGCGGGCGCAGTGTCCCGTTCCGCTGGGCGGAACCCATTACCGTAAATCCAGACCCGTTGCGGGTGCGAAAGCGCTGGACCACCCAGGGTGCCACCATTCGTTTTTATTAAGGAAGGACCAATGAGAATACCATTTACCAAAATGCACGGTGCGGGCAATGATTTTATCGTCATTGACAATCGGCCCGGCTATCTGAGTGGGATGGAGTATGAACGCATTCGCTGGTTGTGCGACCGGCACCTGGGCATTGGTGCCGACGGCCTGATGCTGATTGAACCCGCCACCGACGCAGATTTTTCCCTGGCTTATTTTAATGCCGATGGGTATCCCGCAGAAATTTGCGGCAACGGTGCACGGTGTGCGGTGGTTTTTGCGAAGGAGCGCGGCTTCTTTAAACACACAGTCGGTATTACCATCGCCACCTCTCACCAGCAATACCAGGCCAATTACATAAACTCCCATCGGGCAGCGGTACGTTTTGCCGTTCCGCAGCCGTTTGAAGAAAAACCTCGGATCGCTTCGGAAATACAGGCCAACGCCGTGTGGTACGGTAATACAGGTGTGCCCCATGTGGTGGTGTGGATGGATGAACTGCCGGATTTTTCTAAAATAGTGGAAGTAGGCCGTTTCCTGCGATACCATCCGGAATTTCAACCCGCAGGAACTAATGTTAATATTATTACCATTCGGGAATCGGGTTGGTTACGGGCGCGGGTTTACGAACGGGGCGTTGAGGCGGAAACCCTGGCCTGCGGAACGGGCGCGTTGGCCTGTGCCGTGGCAGCACATCAATTTCTGTCTATGAATTGGCCCATTCTGGTGGAATATCCCGGCGGCGTGTTGCAGGTTTCTAGGGAGGAGGCTGCACCCTTTCTGTGGCTGGAAGGACCGGTGGCTACGGTATTTGACGGTGTGGTGGAAATTCCCGATGCAGATACGGGAGAACTGGCATGAGATTCAACGCAGGGATGATACTATTGGCGCTGGGGTGGGTTGCGATGGGACTCCTGGTGCAGCGGGGCCACGCAAGCGCACCGGAATGGGCGCAAGGGGTGGTGTGGTATCAGATTTTTCCGGAGCGGTTTGCCAATGGAGATACGGCGAATGATCCCACGCGTCGGGATATTCAGGGGAGCTGGCCCCATTTTTACCCGCAGGATTGGCAAATCATTCCCTGGACGTCCGATTGGTATGCACTGCAGCCCTGGGAAGCCCGTACCGGAAAGGATTTTTACACCCTGGCGGGGTTGCGCCGTTACGGGGGCGATTTACAGGGCATTATCGACCGGCTGGATTACCTTCAGGCGCTGGGAGTGGAAGCGCTGTATTTAAACCCCATTTTTGAATCCCCGTCGTTACACAAGTACGATGCCACCATGTACCACCATGTGGATAATAATTTTGGCCCGGATCCCGAAGGCGACCGCCGGATTTGGGCTCAGGAAGACCCCGGGAATCCGGCAACCTGGCAATGGACCTCTGCAGACCGCCTGTTTTTGAAACTCATTCAGGAAGTGCACCGGCGGGGGATGAAGATTATTATTGACGGGGTGTTTAATCACGTGGGCAATACCTTCTGGGCGTTCCGGGATGTCCAGAAAAATCAGCAACAATCCAGATACGCGGATTGGTTTACCATTTACCGCTGGGATGA
>WGBF01000348.1 GCA_015494485.1 bacterium
AAAGGCCAAACTGGGAAATGGAACGCACCTGTTTTACTTTGGGCAGCCCGTTCATGGCGTTTTCAATGGGGAAGCTTACCAATTTTTCCACATCATAGGGGGAATAACGCCCTGCTTTGGTAATAACCAGTACCTGAACCGGCGTAACGTCCGGTAAGGAATTGATGGGAATATGTTGCAGTGCCTGAAATCCGCCAAAGGCAACCAGCAATACAAGAGAAATGGCGACAAATTTTTGACGTAAACTGAAATCAACAAGTTTGTTTAACATACGAAAACTCCAAATACCGTTTTGCAGTTGTTACTGAAATGGCTTATTCCTCGGCAAACTCCTCAAACCGACTGAGGGCTTTTAAGGTAAAAATCTGATTAATGGCAATGGCTTCACCTTCCGCAAGGCCGGAAGCCACAATAACTTTATTACCCACAATCCGTCGAATTTGAATGGGGCGTTTTTCAAATTGTACGGGAGAATGTTTCACAAACACAAAGGGACTTTCCTTTTCGAACTCCACCGCATTTAGGGGAATGGCAATTACCGGCTGCGGTGTATGGGAAAAAATGGTCATGCGAACATTTTGACCCGGCAGGGGCCAATTGTCCCTGGGTGTAATGTTTACATAGACCACAATAGACTTATGCTGCGGCTCCAGGGAGGGATTAATGGAATGAATCCTGCTGCGAATTGCCAGGGCCGCGGCGGATTTCTGGTAGATTTCCACGGAATCCCCAACGGTTACCAATGCCAGCTCATCGGGAGAAATAAACCCGGATACCCGAAGACGGCTAAAGTCCGTTACGGAACATAGTTGTTGCTCCGATGTAATGGGTTGCCCTTGCTGAATGTGAAGGCTGGTAATAACGCCGGTGGCCGGAGCGTAGATGGGTAAATAGGGTTCTTTGCTACTCCGGGCCAGAATCCGGGGAATTTGGTCTTCCGGAATCCCCAGCGCCCGTATTTTTGCCCGCGCGGCCTGGTTTAATGCCACAGCCCGCAGGTAGTCTGCTTCCGCCTTTTGCAACGCTTTTTCGGTGGTAATTTTTTGTTTGGCCAGTACCTTCAGGCGATTGTACGCATTCTGGTAATAATTTAAATCCGCTTCGCTTTGCATCAACTCCGCCAGCTGGTTGGCGAAAATCACACTCTGGATTTTGAATAAAACCTGCCCTTTTAGCACCGTATCGCCTTCAAAATGGGCAATTTCAATTACCCGACCTTCCACCGGACTACTGACGATGAAATAGTGATCCGGGTCCGGTTCCACAATGGCCGGAACCGGAAAGCGCATGGTGTGGATTTTCTTTTGAACGGTTTCCGTGCGAATTTCAATCCGCTTGGCCAGGGATGAATCCAGAGATACGTATTGCACTTTTTGTCCCTGCCCCGAACGCAGGCTGGGGGGTAACGGTATTTCCTCCGGCACGGAATAGGACGTTTCTTTTCCACAACTCCAGAGGGAAACAAAAAGGATCAGGGTAATGAAAACAAAAATCTGCCGTTTGTTGCGCATCGATATTACTCCTGTGAAATAAAAATTAATTCTTTGCCTAAAAAGATTTCCATTTGAATGACGCTCATGGAATAATCAAACAAGGTGGTAAAGTAATGTTGTTCGGTTTGCAAATACACCCGCTGGGCTTCCAGAAGGGATAAATAATCAATTTCGCCCATCTGGTACCCCTGCAGGGTAAGCTGAAGCAGCTTGCGGCTTTTGGCCCGGATTTCCGCATGATACGGCTGGAGTTTTTGCATGGCTGTTGCGTACTGGTGCCACACATATTCAGCCCGTTTTTTCCAGTTCAGCAATTGCTTTTCGTATTCCCAGAACATGAACCGGGCATCGGCTTTCGCCTGCTGAATCCGGGGCTTCTGGCGAAATAAAAAATCCAGAGGAAGGGACAAACCCACTTCCCACCCGTAAAAATCAATTCCCCGTCCGTAATCCTGTCGGTAATACAGGAGGTTAATATTGGGTAAAAAACTGCTCCAGGCTGCTTTTACACCGGACTGTGCCCCCTGGTAAGACAACCGGGCTGCTTGAATTTCGGGAAGCTGGGGCAGTTCTGCCAGCACCTCCTCCTGGGGAATCAGAACTTCCGTGTACCGAAGGCTGTCCAGGAAAACGATGTGATAAGTCTGGTTATCCGGGTCCAACCCAATGGTATTAAACAGCTGGTAACGTGCCTTGTCGTATTGCCAGCGGGCATCCAGCAGTTGATTGTTGGCTTCCTGACTCCGGATTTCTGCATTTAACAATTCCAGTTCGCTGGCCTCTCCGGCATCCAGTCGAGCTTTCACGGTGTTTTTGAACGCTGTGGCAATTTCCACCATTTGCTGACTTAAGTGAGAAAGCTCCAGGTAGTAGGCGACCCGGGCGTAATCGCTTTTTACCTGTGCCCGCAATTCACGCACCCGGGCTTCGTACTGCAAACGGAGGGCATGGACCCGGGCATTTGCGGTTTGATACCGAAAAAGAGATGTCAGGGGAAAGTCAATCGATTGAGATAAACGCAGCCCTTTTTCCTGAAAGGGTGGGGAAGTGGTGGACTGGCTAAGGGGAATTCCTTCCTTGTACCAGCTCAGAACCGGCGTACCGATGCCGGGAGTTTCCCAGCGTGCCGCTTCGGCCATTTTTATTTGTTGCCGAAGCTGATTTAAAGAAGGATTGTGCTCAATGGCAAAGGCAACGGCTTTTTGAACGGTTAGGGAATCCAGTTGATTTCCAAAGACCAGAGAAAAGACCAATAAAATCCCTAACGAGATAAAACGAATTTTCACGCCTCCTCCTACATAATCATAATAACTATGGACTACTAAAAAACTAACAATTAAAATTAGTTGAACAAAACAGAAAATAAAATACTGTTGTGCTTTTTTGACATGCCATTAGCGAACGCGAATGGTCTTGTCAGCGAAGGGGTGCCGTAAATTTGTATTCTGAAAAGCACATTCAAAAACATCATGTTAACAGCTGATTTTACATTTGCTTTTCAGGCCCCCATCTACCATTTTAAGGGCATGATACGACGATTTGGGTTGATTCTGGTTCTGGTAAGCCTGTTGACTTTTTTCAGTGGAACCCACCTGCGTTCGGGTAAAACCGTTCGGTTTCAATTGCACCATGCACCGGGGATTCACCGGGTTTCTGTCATTGGCACGTTTAACCACTGGAATCCCAATAAAGATATTTTGCACCGAACCAGCGATTCCGTTTGGGTGCTGGACAAATTTTTGCCGTTTGGGCGATACGAATACCGCTTTCTGATCAATGGTAATCAATACCTCCGGGATCCGGGTAATCCCCGGTTTGGCGGTGTGTACAGCAATTCCCTCCTGTGGGTCCTGCCGGAGGATATTCCCACTATTCGTATTCGACAACCGCTGTGGGGAAGTGTCATTGCCAGTTCCCGGGTGACCATCCGCCTGCAACTTCCGGATGCGCAAACGGCCCGGTCCGTTCGCAAACGCCTGGAGGTTACCGTGGATGGGCGCCGAATGCGGTTGCAACTTCAGAACAGGGAACTATTTGCCACAGCGCGGAATCTTTCCGATGGTTTTCACTGGATCCACCTTCGCTTGCCCAGCAACCACTGGTCGATTACCTGGGAGGATTCGCTGTTCTTCCTTGTGAACAGCACGGACACGCCCGCTGTGCCCCGGACCAGTCATTTTATGCTTACTCCGGTGAAGAAGATCATTGAGCTCAATGGCGGTCTCAGCTACGACCCCGATTACGACACGTTGCCGCCGGCCCACTGGATCCAGATGGATTCCTCCGGTTACCTGAATGCTGATACGTCGTATTTCCCGCGCTGGCACCTTCCAGAGAAAAGTGTTTACAACTCACAGTTTATTCTGAAGTTACACGATTTACAGGATACGCTGCATGTTTTCGTCCGGCCATTTGCTACCCCGCAGGTAACGTTCCGGTGGCAGAAGCCCCGGCAATGGCACCTGCCCATTCATTCCGT
>WGBF01000349.1 GCA_015494485.1 bacterium
CAACAATATACCCCATCCGGTCACGCTGGCAACCCAAGAGCATAAGCCCCAGCACCAGGGCAACGAAAACGTGCGTAAAGCGGACCATGGTTATCACCGGATTTTTTGTGCTTACGAATTGTTTAATAATTTAATGCCTAATTCCGGAAAAGCCAAAAATAGCAGGTTCAGGAATGGATTTTAATGTTTCGCATGAATCGATGGTAGGTGTCAGGTAAATTCTACGCTCTATTTACTTTTGTTTACAATGATATTTCATTAAACTGTAACGGAAATGTAACACAATGTTTTTATGTTTAAACCGGATAATGCAAAACGAAAACAAAAAACCCTGGAAACATGAACTCAAACATTACGATTTTTATTGTTGAAGACGATCCCGATATTAACGAAATCCTTGAAGACAACTTATGGCGCGAAGGCTACCGATTGCGCACCTTCACCAACGGAGAGAAAGCCCTGGATGCCATTATGAAAACCCCACCGGATTTAATTATTCTGGATTTAAACCTTCCCGGGATGAGTGGACTGGAAATTTGCAAATACATCCGCAACAATGAAATTACCGCTGATATTCCGGTTATTATGCTTACAGCCCGCAGCGAAGAAATTGACAAAATCATTGGATTTGAAGTGGGCGCCGATGATTACATGACCAAACCCTTTAGCCCACGGGAATTGCTTGCCCGTATTCGAGTTCATTTACGTCGCAGTAAAAAATTAAAATTTGATGAATTTGAACACGGCCCCCTGCGAGTAAATTTTGCCACGCATGAAGTTATGCTGGAAGGCACACCGGTTAATTTAACCCCCATTCAATTTAAACTGCTTAAAACCCTCATTCAAGCGGAGGGCAAAGCCCTTTCCCGGCAACAGTTACTGGAACGGGTTTGGGGAGAAGATTACTACGGGGATCCCCGTACGGTAGATGTGCATATCACCCGTCTGCGGGACAAGCTGGGGGATGCCGGGAAATTTATTATTACGGTTAAAGGTGTAGGGTACCGGTGGCACAGCGGTTGAAACTTTCCATGCCACAAGCGGCTTGTGATAAGAATTCCGGTTAATTGAGTATTTAATTTGGATGATTATATCAAACCGCATATCTTATTTACCAGGAATAATAAAACAATACATCAATGAATATCCCGGCGATCACAACGTTTCAAAAGAAACAGATAAAAATCATCATCTTAACCCTCTTTCTTGTTTTAAGCCTGAGTGGACTGCTTCTTCACTTTACCATGAAGAACATCCTGAAACAGCAATTTAAAGAAGAACTGTTTATCTCATCCATTTTTCTGGAACAGCAAATGCAACAACAGGTCCAGACTCCGGGGCAACTTCCCGATTATCGCCCCTTTTTACACCAGTGGGATGAAAGTTTCAATATTCGTATTTCATTAATTGACACGACCGGAACCCCACTGGTGGATTCCCACATTCCCAATACACAATTGTTCCGCTTAAAGAGCATGAAAAACCGCCCGGAAGTGTGGGAAGCTCTGAAACAAGGAGAGGGGTTTTCTCAACGCTTTAGCCCAACGTTAAGTCAAGAGGCAATTTTTTATGCCCGGTTAATTATCATAAACAAAACACCGGTAATCTTGCGATTAGCATTACCCAATACCGCAATGAATCAGTACCTCCGGTACATAGATACGTTCTGGATTATTTTGAGCGTGCTTATTCTGCTGGTAACAATTGTGAGCATTATTTTATTTGGGAGACAACAGAATACAGCTATCCAACAGTTAAAAGCAAAAATGCAATCCCTCAGCAAGGGGGAGTTGAGTAATCCTCTGTACCTGGCAACACACGATGAATTAACAGAAATGACTCAGTTATTGAATAAAATTGAACGGACGTTTTTGAATCAAACCAACGAATTACAGCATGAAAAAGAGGAATTGAATACCATTCTTTCCTCTATTTCCGAAGGATTAATCGCCATTGATGAACACCAAAAAATTATCTTTTACAACAAGATTGCCCTGGATTTTTTACAGAATGGCGGTGAGGACATAGTTAATATGCCATATTACGATGTGATCCGCAATGCCCATATGCTCTCATTAATTGAATTGTTTTTTCAGAAGCCATACGTCATTCAAGATGAAATTGAACTGGAAGATGAGCGGATTCTGGAAGTCACCCTTAGCCCACTGCAAACGCCTCGTTTGAAAAAAGGCTGCATGATTGTAATGCGTGATGTTACCCATTTTAAAAAGCTGGAAAAAATCCGTCGGGATTTTGTGGCCAATGTTTCTCATGAATTTAAAACCCCACTGGCAGCAATACGGGGATACGCGGAAACACTACTGGACTGGGCGCTGGAAGATAAAGAAACCAGTCGTAAATATATCACCAAAATACTTCGCCAATCCAATCAACTGGAAAACCTGGTTTCCGATTTACTGGAACTGGCACGCATTGAAAAATTGCACACCATTGAGCTGGCGGCATTCGATCCTTTTACAATCGTCGAAAGCCTGATAAAACAATTTCAGGAAGCAGCTCATAAAAAACAACAATCCCTAACCCTGCAATGGCTGGAAGAATCCGTTTATATCCTGGGGGAGCCGGAAATGTTCCGGTCGATTTTAGCAAACTTACTGGACAATGCCGTAAAATATACGCCGGTAGGAGGGAGCATTACGGTATTTGCCAGAACAACTACCGAGAAGCTCATTGTCTCTGTAAAAGATACCGGAATCGGTATTCCCAGAAAAGAGTTGGATCGAATTTTTGAACGTTTTTATCGGGTTGACCGCGCCCGGTCACGGGAAGTAGGTGGTACCGGGCTGGGTCTTTCCATTGTAAAGCAC
>WGBF01000350.1 GCA_015494485.1 bacterium
ACGCGTCGTTTAAGCTATCCAGTTCGGCTTTGAGCCGTTGCAAATAGGAAAACTTTTGACGGAACTCAGGAGTGGTATCCCCCTGGATGGTTACCAGAATAACTGACGGCATCCCGGCCTGGCGTTCCTGCAATCGGCGGTGCAACTCCGGGCAATACCGAACGGTATCCAGCTCCACGCAGCCAATAATGCGGGGCTGGGGCGTGTTTTGCTGCTGGTAGAAGAACAGAAAGACCAGAATAATGGCAGCAAACAAAAGGGGTGGAATCAGAGTGGCCATGGCAAAACTTCGGGAACGAAGGTGCCGCCCAAACTCCCACCCCATTATGGTAAAAAAGTTTCTCATGACTGTTTGTCCTGTGTTTCCGCCTCTTCCGGTTGCACAATCTGGAGAAAAATGTCTTCCAGGCTGGGCCGATTGACTTCCAGCCGGGTAAACGTAATCCGGTCCATGATTTCACTAACAATTTTCTTTGCCGGTACCCGATGGTCAATGGTTAAATACGCCGTGTTGCGCTCCAGGCGAAAGTGCTGGACCCCGTTTAAATGCTCCAGTTCCCGAAGGTTATCGTCTGCTTCCACCACAATCAAATTTTGTTTGAATTGTTTTCGAATTTGTGTCAGCGACCCGGAAAGTACCACCTTGCCCCGGTGAATGAAGACAAACTCATCGCACAGGGATTCGGCCATTGGCATCTGGTGGGTGGACAGCAAAATTGTTTTGCCCTCCTCGCGGAAACGGAGAATCAGCTTGCGAATGATGTCCTGATTCAACGGATCCAGGCCAAAGAACGGTTCATCCAGCACCAGCAGGTCGGGATCGTGAATAATGGCGGTCAAAATCTGAACCTTTTGCTGCTGCCCCTTGGACAATTGGTAAATGGGCGTTTCCAGCTGGTCCACCATGTCAAAGCGGTCCAGATGACGAACCACTTCCACCTGGGCTTTCCGGGCGTTCAGTTGCTTCAACCGGGCGAAATACATCAGCACATCGCCCACGGTGTGTTTCAGGTAAATTCCCCGTTCTTCCGGCAGATAGCCAATCCGGGATTTGAGACCGGCAGAAAACGGTTTGCCGTCAAACAGTATTTCCCCGTCATCGGGTTTCAGTAAATGAAGAATCATGCGGATGGTGGTGGTTTTACCGGCTCCGTTGGGGCCCAGCAACCCCACAATTTGCCCCGCTTTAGCCGTAAAGCTCACATCATCCACCACCGGGGTATCCAGAAATGTTTTGTATAAATTTTTAACCTGAATTTCCATTGACGTTTTCCTGGATTTCAATTTTACCCGCCCCGGCTTCCTTTAAGCGTTCTTTTAAAGAGCGCGTTTCCGCCTGGGGAATTTCCACCGTCAGTGTTACCCAATCGGTGTATTCGCTGTTGCGGATGCGTGCCTGGCTCCGTTGCAGGTATTGCTGGACGGTCCCGGTGAATTCGTAGGGGAAACGAACCCGCCAGGTGTCATAAAACACGATGGGTGTGAGTGAGGCATGGGCAATAGTTTCCTCCGCGCATTGGCCGTACGCGCGCGCCAGCCCCCCGGTACCCAGTTTAATTCCCCCAAAGTATCGGGTTACCACCAACACGGTGCGCAACAGACGGTGGTGTTCCAGCGCCTGCAGGATAGGGCGCCCGGCCGTACCGGCGGGTTCACCATCATCGGAATAGCGAAATGTTTGAGGGTCAATGCGATAGGCAAAGCAATTGTGAGTGGCATCGTGGAACTCCTTGCGGATGCGCGCCACAAACTGCTCTGCTTCCTCACGGGTGGCAGCCGGCGCAATGGTGCCAATAAAAACAGAACGCTTTACGCGGATTTCATGACGGGAAATCTTGGTAACGGTGTAGTAACCCGAATCCTCCATTCGACCTCGTTTTCAATTCTGCGGTGCAATATACAGAACAGGGGAAATGAATGTCAAGGCGGCCACCGGGAAAATGCACCAGCGGTAAACAAACAATGTTCACTCGTTTATTGGTGTAATGAAAATGTATCAACAATTCGGAATAAAAATGTTAAAGTTTTAGCGAAATATGGTGATAACAATTATTATATCGAAAGTTGTGTTTTGCCAAATAATCAATACAATAGCCTGCGGGATGCCCGCCGGATAGGTATAAATTTGATTTTTCCCTTACATGTTTAACGTTCAAGGAGGATACGATGACACGCTATGTGATGGTATTTTTGTCTCTGATGTTTACAATTGGCTTGTGGGCCCAAAATGATGGGCTGGTTTTTGAACCGGATTCCGGGAAACGGGTCGATGGCAAGGCGATGGGTGGCGTTTACGTGAGTGATAGCGGTACTGTGTATTTGTATGCCACCTATAATCAAGATACGTACCTCTATATTTCCAGTGACGGACTGAATTTCACCGAAGTGAATCTGAACGATTATCCCGATTACCGTAGCCTGCAATTGCCCGATGGACGATTCGTAAAATTTTATGTGGCATTGGTTGATTCTCAGGCCTACCTCCGTGCAGCGTATTCCACGGACGGATTCACTTTTATGCGGGATACGACCAATTTGTACATGTTCCCTGCAAATGATGAGATTAACCGCGATTGGTTGTAACATACGGCCATTTACGATACCAACGGTGGGTTGCATTATATTTACCTTGCAGGGAATGAAGATAATGCCCGCAGCATTTATTCGCCACCGGGGGACAGTTTCCAGTTTGGAGAGTATCGTTCCAATATTTTTGGGGATTCGGTGCTGGGACGGGGAGCCACTTATGTGGACCCAAAGGGGTTATTATTGCCCGATGGACGCCTACGGGTAATTACCATGAATCAACACGGACCGCCGTACCCACCTGCTGCTCGCTCCGGCACCCTCTACACCTTTACCAGCAGTGATAATGGAAAGACGTGGGTACAGGATGACGGATACCGCCTTCGCTACGATTCGTTTACGGAATTTGATGTGTATTCGTTGAATGACCCCAAGCTGGTGCGCTTACCGGATGGCCGCTACCGCATTTACGTTGCGGCAATGATTAAACAATCCGATGGGTCCATGGAGTATTCCATTCTGAGTGCTACTTCAACCTCAACCCCAACGGGTATTGAGAAGACATCCGACGTTATGCCGGCGGCATTCCGCCTGGAAAATAACTGGCCCAATCCGTTTAATCCGGGGACCATTATTCAATATTCCGTCCCCGCTACCGCGCCGGTGGAGTTGAGTATTTTCGATGCCACCGGGCGCAAAATCCGCCAGCTGGTGAATCAGGTGCAGGCACCGGGTACCTATCGGGTGTACTGGGATGGCACGGATGCATCCGGGACTGTGATGCCCAGTGGGGTGTATTTTTACCGCCTTCGTTCCAATGGGTTTATGTTAACCAAACAAATGGTGCTGTTAAAGTAAGTTCATTCGGACCAATACAATAACGGCACTGCCAAATGCGGGGGCAGGAAAACTGCCCCTGTGAATTAATTATTCGGCTCTCCCTTCTGCTGAACAAGTTGCTGAAAGGCAGTGAATACCATCTCCGGTGTGCTATCCCGCATGCAGCGGAAATGGCCCTTCGGACATTGTTCACCCCCCAGATGGGAACACGGTCGGCAGGCCAGGTTGGGCTGCTCAATAATGATGGCGTTTTTGTTTAGCGGGAAAAAGCCAAACTCCCGCACGGTTGGGCCAAAAATGGCAAGTTGGGGTTTGTGCAGGGCGGCGGCGATGTGCATCAATCCGGAATCGTTGCTGATAAAATAGGGCAGTTGCCGGATAATTTCTGCGCTTTCCAGCAGGGAAAACTCCCCGGCAAACACCTTCGTAAAATCCGGGTTGGGGGCCGCAATGGTTTCCAGGATGGCGCGCTCCTCCCGGCTTCCCAGTAACACACACTTCCAGCCATAGGTGGTTGCGATCCGGTGAATCAGTTGCTGGTAGTACGCTACCGGCCACTGTTTGGTTGCATGACGCGCACCCGGTGCTATTACTACGCGGTAGTTTTGGAGCAGCAATTCTCGGGTGGTAGCAGCCATGCGTTGCGTTACGTCAGGGGGAATGAAAAAATATTCCCGGGGAATGGTTGCTGGTATCCCCAGCGGTTTGGCTGTTTGCAGGTATTTTTCTGCTACCGAAATGGGGCGGGGATACAGATTCCACTTCAAATGCACCAGTAGCCAGCGGCGCCACACCATTTTGCGTACCCGGTACACCGGGGTGCCGCCAACGCTGCTACTCAGCAGCACACTGCGCAAGTTGGCATGGAGATCCAGAATGATGTCATACTCCCGGGGGCGAATGCGCTTGCGTAGTTGCCACAGGCCCGATAGGCCCTCCCGCCGGTCGTACACAAATACCGTATTCAATGACGGTGCGGCCTGCAACAATTCCGCATATTCCTGCCGGACGACAAAATCCAGTTGCGCGCCGGGGAACTGCTGTTTCAGAACGGCAAGAAGGGGAAAGGTCAGCACAATATCCCCGATGGAACTCATACGAATGATTAAAATGCGGTGTGGTGTGAACGTTGCAGACACGGTTCCCCGGTTGTACGGTCAGGTTGACTGTTTGCTTATGCGGTAAAACCGTGGGGCATTCTGCCCCGGTTTACTTCTTTCGGTTAATTACAAAATCGGCCAATTCCACCAGGGCGGCTTTCGCCGGTGAATCCGGTAAGTCCCCCAGTTCCGCCAGAGCCCGGTCCCGGTATTCTTCCGCTTTACGGCGCGCTTTTTCCAGACCCCCATGGTCCACCACAAAGGACACAATTTCCTGAATTTCCTTTTTTCCGGCACCGTTTTTTAGCGTTCGGATAATGCGTTTGCGGGCTTTATCCGGTGCCTGCCGAAAGGCATACAGCAATGGCAGGGTGATTTTTTTGTCGGCCAGGTCATGCCCTACCGGCTTTCCCAGCAAGCTCATACTGCTTTCGTAATCCAGCATGTCATCCTTTATTTGAAAGGCAATTCCCAGGTATTCCCCGTAATCGCGCAATGCCTGGCGGTACGCCGGACTGGCATTCACTGTTACCACCCCCAGTTCCGTGCAGGCAGAAATCAGTGAGGCCGTTTTATCGGATATTAGTTGAAAATACTCTGCCTCTGTAATGTCCAGGTTGCGGGATTTCTGGAACTGCAGCAGTTCGCCCTTGCTCATTCGTTTGGCCACCGTGGCAATAATGTTCATGATTTCCAGGCTACCGGTTTCCGTGGCAGCAATGAGCGATTTGGCCAGCAAATAGTCTCCCATTAAAATGGCCACTTTCCCGCGCCAGATTTTATGAATGGTGGGAAATCCGCGGCGGAGTTCGGCATTGTCCACCACATCATCGTGAACCAGTGTGGCGGTGTGCAACAATTCCACCACCACCGCTGTTACGTAGG
>WGBF01000351.1 GCA_015494485.1 bacterium
GCTGGACGAAGTGGGTAGTTTTGTGTGGAATCAAATTGATGGAACCCGGAACATTCAGGAAATTTGTAAAAATCTGGAAACGGAATTTGCGGAACGCGTAGCTCCGGCGGATGAACGAACCGTGGAATTTTTTAAACGATTGTATTTGTACCGTGCTGTTCATTTTGTAAGACCCCAACAACCGGAACCATGAAGGAAACCCTCCACTATTTAGCCCCTTATTTGAAGCGGTATCGCTGGCAGTACCTGGGTGGTGCCGTGTTTGTGGTGTTAACGAATGTGTTTCGCATTATAAATCCCAGAATTATCCAGCACGCCGTGGATTACCTGAAAAGCGACATTGAGTTGCAGCGGCTGGTGATTTATGCTGGGTTGATTGTGGGGGTCGCCCTGCTGGAAGGGCTTTTTCTGTTTAACATGCGGCGCACCCTGATTGTCGCCTCCCGCAAAATCGAATTTGACATGCGCAATGCCATCTTTAAACATCTGGAAACATTACCGCCGGCGTTTTACCTGAAAATGCCCACCGGGGACATTATGGCACGGGCAACCAATGATTTAAGTGCGGTGCGGTCATTGTTGGGGCCCGGGATTGCGTACTCCATTAACACCGTCATGGCGTTTCTGTTTGTTATTCCCATGATGATTTACATCAGTCCGCGGCTTACACTGTATGCCCTGTTACCCTTTCCTGTGGTGGCGGTACTGGTGAATCGCTTTTCCCGCCTGATTCACCAGCGATTTGAACAGATTCAGGCGCAATTTTCACGCCTGACCACTCACGCCCAGGAAACCATTTCCGGCATTACCATTATTAAATGGTTTGTTCAGGAGCGCGCGCAGGGGGAAAAATTTGCCCGGTTAAGCCAGGAGTATTTGAAACGGAATCTGGCATTCGCGCGGGTGCAGGCAGCATTTCATCCGTCGTTGTTTGTGGTCATTGGCCTGGCAACGTTGCTGGTGCTCTGGCAGGGCGGTATTGCTGTTATTCGGGGTTCCATTTCGCTGGGCGAGTTGACGGCGTTCCTGCTGTATCTGGGGATTCTTATCTGGCCCTCCATTGCCCTGGGCTGGGTGGTGGGTCTCTTCCAGCAGGGGTCGGCTTCGCTGAAGCGAATCCGGCAAATTCTGGAAGCGCGCCCCGATTTTGAGGATGTGGGTGCACCGGCATTGCCGAAGGGGTTTAAGGGGAGCATTCGGTTTCAGCACTTACGCTTTGGGTATTATCCCGAAACGATGGTGTTAAAGGACATTTCGCTGGAAATTCCCTACGGTAAGAAACTGGGGATTTTGGGCCCCACCGGAAGCGGAAAAAGCACGCTGGTAAAATTGTTGCCCCATTTTTATCCGGTGGAGAAGGGTCAGCTGTATTTTGATGAATGGGATATTAATGACTTACCATTGGCACCCCTCCGCCAGCAAATTTCCATGGTTCCCCAGGAAACATTTCTTTTTTCGGACACCATTTTCAACAATATTGTGTACAGCAATCCGCAGGCGACCAGAGCCGACGTGGAACGGGTCGCCAGACTGGCCGCCATCCATGAGGAAATCGTCGCCTACCCGGATGGTTACGACACGTTACTGGGGGAGCGGGGGATTAATTTAAGCGGCGGACAAAAACAGCGGGTTGCCATTGCACGGGCATTGTTGAAACCCGCCGCCATTTACATTTTTGACGACGCCTTTTCCGCCCTGGATACCCAAACCGAAGCGGTAATTTTAAAGAACCTGTTTCAGGAACTGGCCGGGCGCACGGTAATTTTAATTTCCCACCGCATTTCCACCCTGAAAGCCTGCGAAACCATTATTGTGTTGCAGGAAGGCCAAATTGCCGAACAGGGCAGCCATGAGGAACTGATTGCCCGCGGCGGACTGTATGCCTGGCTGTACGAAAAGCAACTGCTGGAAGAAGAAATTCAGTCGGTGGATTAATCCTGCCTGTTGTTTTGGCGGAGGATCAACCCGGAAAATAATCGAATCTCTTTACAAAGAGTGTGAATTCCTGTTTCAGGATTGAGGAATGCAACATCCTGTGTGCAAAATTCTATCTTAATGCGCTAATCCCATGCCTTTCTCTTGTGGTGCAGCAACTGTTGGGACGAGTCACACCGCGCCAAATTGCGCATCCCGTGGGGTGGCTACTGCAAGACCAATTACCCGTTGCACACCGGCGGTTTTTAATGCCCGCGCGCAGGCA
>WGBF01000352.1 GCA_015494485.1 bacterium
ATGACCCCGCCATGATTGCCGGCATTGGCCGCATTGATGATTTCCGTGTGGCCATTATTGGGCACCAAAAGGGCCGCGATGTAAAAGAAAATCTGTACCGCAATTTTGGCATGTCCAATCCGGAAGGGTATCGCAAGGCTCTCCGCATAATGCAACTGGCCGCAAAGATGAACATGCCGGTGATTACCTTCATCGATACTCCCGGGGCATATCCGGGCATTGGTGCGGAGGAACGGGGGCAGGCAGAGGCCATTGCTAAAAATCTGCGGGAAATGTCCCGCCTGCCGGTACCCATCATTATTACCATTATTGGCGAAGGGGCATCCGGTGGCGCGCTGGGCATTGGCGTGGGGGATGTTATTTTAATGATGGAAAATTGCTGGTATTCCGTGATTTCCCCGGAAGGATGCGCCGCAATTTTATGGCGGGATAATGCCAAAGCCCCTCAAGCCGCGGAAGCCATGAAACTGACGGCCCCGGACCTTTTGGAACTGGGCATCATCGATAAAATTATTCCGGAGCCCGATGGCGGTGCCCACTGGGATTGGGATGCCGCTGCATCTACATTAAAAAAGTATTTGCTGGAAGAGCTCCGTCGCCTGGTGCAAATTCCGACAGATGAGCTGATTGCCAAACGGGTGGAAAAATTTTCCAAAATGGGTTACTGGAAGGAGGCTTGAAATGCTTAAACCCCAACTGGTGGAAATTCTGCAATGTGTGCAATGCCACGGACCCCTGGAATATCAACCCGACTCCCACGATACCACACGTGGAAAATTGATTTGCCACAATTGCCGCATTGCATTCCGGGTGGAAAACGACATCCCCATTCTCCTTCTGGATGAAGCCCTCTCCCTCAACGGAAACGATGAGACGGAATCGGCTCCCTCAGGTGAAAACTGAGCAGGCATAGGAATCAATGAAACTGAAACGCCGTCAGGAACTGGAAGTTCGCATTGAAAAAGTGGCTTTTGGCGGCCAGGGCATTGCCCGGGTGGACGATTTTGTGGTCTTTGTGGATGGCGGTATTCCGGGGGATGTTCTGAAGGTTCGTCTCCGCAAAGTAAAGAAAAATTACGCCGAAGCATATCCGCTGCACATTTTATCGCCCTCTCCGTTACGCGGTGATGCACCCTGTAAACACTTTGGGTATTGTGGGGGGTGCAAATGGCAACATGTACCCTACGAAACCCAGCTGCAGTTTAAAACGGAGCAGGTTAAAGAAGCCCTGGAGCATATCGGCGGCATCGAGGCCCCACCGGTTCTGGATGCGTTGCCCTCCCCGAAAATTTTCGGTTATCGGAATAAAATGGAATTTTCGTTTTCCGGGAATCGATGGCTTACCCCCGAGGAGTTAAAAAATCCGGAAATCAAAAAAGATTTTGCCCTGGGTTTTCACGTTCCGCGCTATTTCGACCGGATTCTGGACATTGAATATTGCTGGTTACAGTCCGACACACTGAATACCGTACTGGAATTTAGTCGCCAGTTTTTTAAACGCACCGGTTTGCCGGTGTACCATTTGCGAACCCACGAAGGGATTCTGCGCTTCCTGGTGTTGCGGGAATCCACCCATTTTCAGGAAGTTATGGTGAATGTGGTAACGGCAGAAGCCATCCCGGAGGTTATGGAGCGGTTCGCGCGTCAATTGCGGGAAGCGGTTCCGCAGGTAGTCTCCGTGTTTAATGGTGTTAATTCCCGCAGTGGTCAAACGGCGTTTGCGGAAACGCTCCATTTAATTGCAGGTGAACCGTACATCCGGGAACGCCTGGGAACGCTGGAATTTCGCATTTCGCCGAATTCCTTCTTCCAGACCAACACCCTGCAGGCCGAAAATCTGTACCGCAAGGTGATGGAGTTTGCCGGCTTAAGCGGTAAGGAAGTGGTTTGGGATTTATATGCCGGAACGGGCACCATTGCCCTTTTTCTGGCCGAAGCGGCCCAACAGGTGGTCGGCTTCGAACTGGTGGAAAGTGCCGTGACCGATGCTGAAGAAAATGCCCGCCGAAATGGGGTAACCAATGCCACGTTTGTGGAAGGCGATTTGCGCAAAACGATTCGGGAGTTTCAGGGAAAACCGGACGTGATAGTGTGCGATCCACCCCGGGCTGGCATGCATCCCGATGTGGTCAAGGCAATCCTGAAAGCGGCGCCACCGCGGATTGTGTACGTGTCCTGTAATCCTGCCACCATGGCGCGGGATTTGATTTTGCTAAAAGATTTTTACCGGCTGGAAACGGTGCAGCCGGTGGATATGTTTCCTCATACCTATCACATTGAAAGTGTAGCGTTGTTAATTAAGAAATAAAGGAATAAGAGTTTAAGAATTAAGAATTCAAGAATTCAAAAATTAAGAAGGGAGCAGGAGGGTGGGGGAAAGGGTAATGGAAATAAAATGAGTGAGAAGAGGCCAATCCGGAAGTTGACATTCGAGGAAATTACGGCGCTTCGGCCCACGGCGGAGGCCCTGCGTAACAAACCCCGATTGCCACTGGTGCTGATGCTGGATAACATCCGCAGCCTGTACAATGTGGGGTCGGTCTTTCGGACAGCGGACGGTGCCCGGGTGGAAAAGATTGTCATCAGCGGCATTACCGGATACCCGCCCCGCAAAGAAATTGACAAAACCGCACTGGGTGCTACTGAAACCGTACCCTGGGAACGCATCCCGGATCCTGTTACGGCCATTCGCCAATATAAAGAACGGGGATATCACATTGTGGCGCTGGAGCACACCGATGCCTCCGTTCCCTATTGGGATTTTCCATTCACTTTTCCCTCTCTTTTAATTTTAGGTAATGAAGTTTGGGGTGTTTCGGACGAAATATTACCTATGGTCGATGCAGCCGTGGAGATACCCATGTTGGGGGCCAAGCAATCGTTAAATGTTAGTGTTGCCTGTGGGGTAGTTGTATATCACATTTTAAATCATTATCTTAAACATTCCGGTGAACCGGGAGCCCAATTGTTGAAATAGATGATGTTACGTTCATGACCAAAACTGTTTACATTGCTGCTGCGGATGAGCACATTGCCGCGCGTGTGGGAAGCCAGCTGGAAGCAGCAGGCGTGCAGGTGCGTCTGTTTTCTGCTGTGGAACGGTTGGTGGAATGGATGGAGGAAGAACTGCCGGATGTGATAGTGATTGAAGACCCTGCCAATGTTCCCGAGGAAACCCTCAATTCTCTGTTTGTGGACATCCCCACAGTGGTCATTGGCACCCGGATGCCTTTGCCGAAGCGCTTACATTATTTCCAGTTGGGTGCCCATGATGTGGTGTCATTTCATCAGTA
>WGBF01000353.1 GCA_015494485.1 bacterium
CTTCCCTTGAAAAAATGCGTGCAGAACCCGGCGGCAGTGCATCGTTCCTGTTTAACGGAAACATCCACCCCAACATTTTTCTGAAATCCAGGCTGGACATGTTTGCAAACTTCAAAGGCATCCGGAATGTGGATGTTGACTGGGATAATACCTTCTCCTCGCAAATCACCAAATTCATCTCGGTTGATTTGAATATTCGGATATTTTACGACCGGGATATTTCTCCCAAACGTCAATTAAAACAAACCCTGGGCCTTGGCATTACCTACACTTTTTTATAACCCAAAGCAAGGAGGTCATATGGAACTTCCCATTCACATTGGTGAACCCGCACCGGATTTTTCCCTTTCCAATGCGGACGGCCAGGTGCGAACGTTGGCGGACTATGCCGGAAAATGGCTGGTACTGTATTTTTACCCCAAGGACAACACCAGTGGCTGCACCACCGAAGCTCTGGATTTTACCGCCCATTTAAAGGATTTTGAAGCGTTGAATGCGGTAGTGGTGGGTGTAAGCCCGGATTCCTGTGCCAGCCACCAGAAATTTCGGGAAAAGCACAGTTTAGCGGTAGAATTGCTGTGCGATCCCGAAAAAGAAATCCTACAACGGTATGGTGTGTGGCAGAAAAAACGCATGTACGGCCGGGAATACATGGGAGTGGTCCGAACCACCGTACTCATTGCACCCGACGGAACCATTGCATACATCTGGCCGAAAGTGAAAGTAAAAGGTCACGCAGAGGCAGTACTGACGAAATTAAAGGAATTGCAGCCGCAGTAATCCCACGCCCCCGGCGTCCACCGGGGGCTGGGAAATCCATGTTTTACACCTTTTACAATCCAGGAACAGCCGCTTTATTAAAGGCTTCAATTCCGGCTTTAAAAGCTTTCCGGTTGATATCCAGATATTCCTGCTTCCCTTTTTCGGTTAGCATTTCTTCAATCGCGTACAGGAAGGTTTCTTCGGGGAATATTTGCGTAGCTGCCTGAAAAGCACCCAGGGCGACAATATTCTTCACCATTAATTTGCCCAGGCGTTTTACCGCAATTTCGGAAAAGGGTACACCGTACAATTTAATGGACGGATCCACATCCGGAACATCGGTGATTACCGAACTATCATACACAATAATGCCGTTCGGTTGGACCCGCGGTGCAAATTTCTGCAAACTGGGGGCATTGAAGACCACCAGCAAATTGGGATTTGGTGCCGCCGGGGAAAGCACTTCCTCCTCCGCAATGTGGACATCCGCGTAAGAGGTGCCCCCGCGGGATTCCGGGCCATAGCTGGGAATATGGGTGGCATCCCAGCCTTCATGAATTGCCGCACGGGTCAGCAGCATGGCAGCCGTTTGCGCTCCGTCTCCACCCGCGCCCGCAAACTTGATGGCAATATCCCGCTCTGCCAGGTGGGACGGAAACGCCGTTCCGAACCGCGGCGCTACCTTCTCGGAAGCACCGATAACGTCCAGCACCTTAGCGGCTTCAAACACCGGCGGATCCATTTGGAACCACCCGTCCACTTCATTGGAAATGTCTTTCTTTACCCCCAGCGGATAATATTTGGTCATTTCCTCTTTTACCCATTTCTCCGATTCCTGTGGGGACAGATGCCACTGAGTGGGACATTCGGACAGAACTTCCACAAACGCCATTCCTTTGTTTTCCACCTGCAGTTGAATGGCTTTCTTAATCGCCCGTTTGGCACGCACCCGTTGTTTGTTATCGTACAATGCTACCCGTTCCACGTAAATGGGGCCATCCATCTGAGCCATAATTTCCGCCATGCGCAGCGGCGTGCCGTACATTCGATTCCGCCCGTAAGGTGTGGTGGTTGTTTTTTGACCGGGCAACGTGGTAGGCGCCATTTGTCCGCCTGTCATGGCATAATTGGCATTGTTAATGAAAATTACCGTTATCGGAATACCCAATTCACCCAGATGCATAATTTCCGCCAGCCCAATGGACGCCAGGTCGCCATCTCCCTGGTAGCTGATGACGACACTGTTGGGGTTAGCCATTTTATGCCCCACAGCCACTGCCGGGGCCCGACCGTGCGCGGCCTGGGTATTGCCCACATCCAGATAATAATACAAGAATACCGCACACCCCACCGGCGAAACGTTGATGGTGCGGTCCTGAATACCCAATTCTTCAACCACTTCGGCAATGTATTTGTGCACAATCCCATGGCCGCAGCCCGGACAATAGTGGGTGGAATGGGCTTTCAGACCTTCGCCATGGGCATGTCGATCAAACCGTGGATAAAATACCGTTTTCATGATAACACCCCCTCAAGTTGAATGACTTTGTTGAATACTTCTTCCTGCTGCGGCAATATGCCACCCATGTGGCGAATGTGATCAATGGGCGGGAATTCGTGAATTTCCGCCTTGCTGAGTGCCAGGCGTAATTCATCTTCCAGTTGCCCATCACTGGCTTCCACTACCACAATGTGGCGGGCTTTATGCAGCAACGGTTCCAGTTGTTTAATGGGGAAGGGCCACAGGGTAATGGGCCGAAACAGACCGGCACGAATTCCTTCTTCCCGTAACGCCCGCACCGCACCTTTTACCATCCGGGAGGGGGTATTGGAAGCAATTAACAAATATTCCGCATCCTCGCAGAAAAAGCAATCGGCGCGCTGTTCCTGTTCTTCCATCTGACGATATTTTTCGCTCAAATAGAAGTTGTGCGCTTCCAGATCGGGTTCTTCCAGATAAATGGAGTTAATCAAATTGCGGCGGTGTTCTTTATCTCCGTAAACGGCCCAATCCGGTAAACCGGGTTTAATCATGTACCGCGGCAATTTAACCTTCCCGGTAATCTGACCCAGGTACCCATCTCCCAGTATAATGACCGGATTACGGTACTTAAACGACAGGTCAAAGGCCATCATGGTTAAATCCAGCATTTCTTGCGGGGAATTCGGGGCCAGCACAATGGCATGGGTATTGCCGTGGCCTAAGCCATGGCAGGCCAGTTTAATATCGCCCTGCTCGGGAGCAATATTTCCCAGCCCCGGCCCCCCACGC
>WGBF01000354.1 GCA_015494485.1 bacterium
ATGCTGAAAAATCTGGAGTTGCAACTGCACACCACCAAGGATGTAAAGAAGGATGTTATCTTAAACGCCAACGTTCTTGGGGATTATACCCAGGATGAATATGCGGTGTTGTTTTTGTTTAAAGATGTTACGGAAATAAAGCTCATTCAGCAGCAATTGCTGCAAAGCCAGAAGTTGGAAAGTGTGGGGCTCATGGCTTCCGGTATTGCGCACGATTTTAATAATATTCTGGCCGCAATCATTCCCAATGCCGAATTAATTAAAATCCATTCCCCCAAAGGTTCTGAAAATTACCATCGAGCGGTAACCATCGAAAAATCAGCGGCACGTGCTACGGAAATTGCCAACCGCCTGCTGACCTTTACCCGGAATCAGGAGAATTACCGGGAATGGGTATATTTGAACGATATTGTTCGGTCGGCAATTGAAATGGTGCGGTCTTCCATGCCGAGTGATATTCAAATTCTAACGGATCTGACAGAGGATCTTTACATGCTGTACGCTGATCCCACGCAAATGGAGCAAATTCTCATCAACTTAATGTTAAATTCCCGGGATGCCATGCCGGACGGGGGTACGATTTTTATTGAAACCGAAAATGAAACCATTAATGAACGATTCCAGCACATGCATCTGGAACCCGGAAAATATATTAAATTAACAGTTCGCGATACCGGTTCAGGGATTCCTCCGGAAATTATTTCCAAGATTTTTGATCCCTTCTTTACCACAAAAGAAGTGGGCAAAGGCACAGGGCTGGGGTTATCGATGGTGTATGGCATTGTACATAACCATCACGGCAATGTGTTCGTGAATAGCCAGGTGGGAAAAGGCACGGAGTTTACCATTTACTTACCCGCCGGTGGTAAAAAAGTACAACCGGCCGAAGAACCGGAAGAAGAGCAGATTTTATCGCCAAATCACAAATCGTTTTTAATTATCGATGACGAACAGAATGTGCGGGAAGTTCTGGGGGATATTTTACGGTTTCTTGGGCATGTCGTGTTTCTGGCCGATAGCGGCCCTCAGGGGATAACGATTTACAAGAACCATCAGGAAGAGATTGATTATATCATTCTGGATATGCGAATGCCGAAAATGGATGGTAGGGCAACACTGGCCGAATTACGAAAAATTAATCCGGGTGTGAAGGTAATTGCCACCAGCGGGTTTGATGCCAGCAATGAAAAAACGTACAAGGAACTTGGGTTAATCGGATTCCTGAAGAAACCCTACAATATTCAGCGATTATCCAGCATGCTGGCTGAAATTTTTGAAAACGAACAGGCAGACGCATGAAACGATGGGTGCAACAAACAACGATTTCGCAAAAGCTGTGGTTTCTTTCCGGTGCAGCACTGCTTCTGGTCGTTAGTCTGTTTTATTTCATTTTTATGCGCACCTCCCAACAGCAATTTACCGAAGCGCTTCAGAAAAAAGGCGAAAGCGTTTCGGAATTACTGGCAACCAATTTAGGCGCCGGGTTGTATCTCCATGAAAATGCTTATATCCAGAAAACACTCAAAAATGTTGAAACCGATTCCGACCTTGCTTTTTTGTATGTAATTGACAAATCGGGTAGGCAAATATATAATTTTAATAAATTTAACGCCACACCACCTGTGGATTCGTTGCTTTCCCTCTCTGAAAAAGCATTAGTATCGGGAAATTTTCTGATTCTGAAAAAACCAATTTATTTTTTTAATGAATTTCAAGGATACCTGATAACCGGATTTCACACCGGGTGGGTAAACGGAAAAATTGCCGCCCAGCGAAAGCTCATTTTTATCGGAACGGGCATTTTTGCAGCCATCCTTATTTTACTGACGCTGGCCATTTCCAATTTTATTGTCACCCCAATTCGCCACGCCATTCACCGCTTAAATCAGTATTCGCACAATGATGAACAATTAGTCCGGTTCCCCGAATCCGGAAAGGATGAACTGTCGCAATTGGGTATTACCTTCAATAAATTTATTTCCCGGCTGGAAGACAATATCCGTAAATTAAAAGAATCCCAGCAATACATTGCCACAATTCTGGATCTCAGCCCAATTCCCTTAATGGTAGTCAATGAACAGGGAATTATTGAAAATGCCAGTGGTAGCATCCAGTTGTTAACAGGTATATCAGGCAATGAGTTAATCAACAAGCACTTAAGTGTTTTGCTGCCGGAGAGTGATGTGCAGGTTATTACTTCCCGCATTCTGGAGCGGGGGCAGTCGATGAACAACTATATCACTTCCATTGAGCTGGCAGGTGGACAGAAAAAAATTATTGAATTGAACATTTCACCGGTTGGCAGCCTTCAACAGGGAGCCAGCGGGTACATTTTTGCCTTAATCGATGTAACGGAAAAATTGGAAACACAGCGGGAAATTCTTGAGCACCAGAATCGTTTGCAACGCTACAACCGGGAATTAACCCAGAAAACGCGAGAGCTGGGTATTGCCAATGAAAAAATTAAACGCAATGCCCGCAAGCTTGATCAGTTAATTCAAATTAGCCAGGAAATTATCCGCTCCGAGTCCATTGCCGATGTATTGAAAGTGTTAACCCACCAGGGCCGCCAGTTAATTGATGCCGATAAGGCAATTGTGTTCTATTGGAATCCCAAAGACAAAAAACTGGTTCCCTCCATGAGTTTCCCGGCTGATTACCTGCGAAGTGTCAAATCAATTACACAAACGCAATCGTTCATTTATCAAAGTTTTGATAAGAACGAATCGTTCATGTTGAATGAAGATGGGATTCACACGTCGGATTATTCGGCCCTGGCATTGGACAAAGTTAAAAATGTTTCCATTATTGCGCTCCCCTTAAGCGAAAAGGACTACAAGTTTGGCGTGGTGCTGTACATTAAAGAAAACACCGGGGTATTTTACATTGAAGATTTAAATTTTGTAACCACTCTGGTGCATCAGGCTGCCATTAC
>WGBF01000355.1 GCA_015494485.1 bacterium
AGTAGGCTACAGAAGCCCGGACAGCGGTGACACAGTAGGTAATAATTTCTTTTTCGGGATTGAATCCCGCTTCTCTGGCAATCTTGTCAATTTCCGCTTTGCTCTTGAAGGTGCCATCCGGATTGACAAAACGGGAATACGGCAATAAAATGGCATTCTTTATGTGCCCCAGCGGTTTGTATTTGCCTTTTTGCCCGTTGTATTCTTCAGGCGTGCGGGCATCCAGTAACTGAACGTTCGGATCATCCAGATGCGCTTTGACATAAGCCGCATCAACAAAGATATTGGGATTCAGCGTGGGAGTAAAGGTGGTTTTTTTGATGCGCGGTTTACGGCTGGTAATGGGGCGCTTTTCCTTCATCCATTTTAATAACTGCCCGTTCAAAATCACCACATCGTTCGCACCCAGATATTTTAACACCGCGTATACACGGCTGGAGCCTTTTCCGCTTTTCTCATCGTAAATGACAATCTTGTTATCCGGAGAAATACCCAGATCGCCGAAGATTTTCGCTAATTCTGCTGGCGGTTTCAAAGTGCCGGGTACAGGGGTTTTGTTGGTCAGGGCATTGTAGTTTAAGTGGATTGCCCCTTTGATATGATGCCGTTTGTAATTCTTTGATTTTTGCACATCCAGGACGCGTACGTTTTTATCCGTTAAAATTTTAGCCAATTCGTCTGTTTCAATGAGTTGCGCCTGCAGCGATATTGTTACGGAAAATAAGAAAACAACCGTAAATGCCAACAAACGGGTTACGTATTTCATGGCTTCTCCCTCACGTTAAAATTTTACCTGAAATTGCACGTACAGAAAATCATCCTTGGCATCCGGTGCGCTTTTGTCATCATTGAGCAAATAATTCACCTGAACCCGCGTCCAGTCATTAAAAAAGTAGGTGAAGCCGACAGTGAGGGTGGCAAATTCATCGGAACTTACCGATTTTTGGGGGTCGTAATATTCGTATTTGACCACCGGCCAGAACCCGTTTTCCATTTTGTAAATTATCTGAGCGAAATACCCATCCTTTTGCCCGGCTGCCGTCCGCACCGGTCCGCCACATCCACCAGATAGTACTTCACCAGGGTCGTCACCCCAGATATATTCCGCCTGTACCACAAGGGCATCATTGTCGAATTGAAATTCGGCACCGTACCGTTGCTTGGTATCCTGATTTTGGGTACCCATTTTGCCATACCGGAAACTTCCGCCCACATGGAACGGACCGTAGGTAATGAAAGCATTGCCTACAAAGTCCTTACCGGTATTATTGTCGTTCTTGTTGATTCCTGCTCCGTTCATAATTCCTACACGGTAATGAAACAGGTCGTTATATTGCCCGAAAATTAAGAATCCCATGTCCCGAATCGGTCCGGCCAGCTGTGTAACCACCCGGGACCGAAGCACCGTGTACAGGGAATGACAGGGCGTGAGCTGTTCAAGACTAAACGGAGATTTAAACTGGCCAATACTTAATTTGACCAGGTCACCAAATCCGTGATAGGTGATAAAAACATCCAGTAATTTTACGCCACCCAGATTTGGACCGAACTCCGTATAAAAATAATATGAGAAATCATAGGGAATAACCCCAATCAGGCCAAAACGGGCCCGCCAGAACTGAAAGGTCATTTCTTCGTCGCTGTCGGATCCAATGTTGCCCCACACAAATTGCGGCTGAATGTAGCCAACGACCTGAACGCCTTCTTCATCCGATGGTTCTTCACAGCCTTGCGCTAATAATTGAAAGGGTAAGCTAACAATAAGTAATAACAGGATTCCAAAGGTCGTCGCGCGTTTCATGGTTTACTCCTTTGTTTCGGTGAAATAGAAAAAGGCGCCCTGAAGGCGCCTTTTAACGTGTTACTTTTCGTATTGGTAATCTGCCGAACCGCTCCATTTGTGGCTTTCCAGCCTGCTGTAAATCATTCCGTTTGCCCCAAACTTCAGGCTTTTGGCAGTGTACCCCAGAACGGTAAGGTATGCGGTAATCATGGAAGAGGTTTGACCGGTCCAGCAATAGGTTACAATGGTGACATCGGGATCCAGATATTTGTAAGATCCATTGGCAAGGGAGAAGTTATCGTACAACCGATACGCCCCTTTAATGTGACCGTATTGATTCCATGCACTTTCCGGCCAATAGTTGTTAATAAAATAATTATCGGGGTTATCCAAAACGGTCTGGGCATCAATGCCCTGAAAACCACCGCTCAGCAGTGCCTGGACCCGCGCTTTTAAGATGTCTGCCCCATCTTTTTTCCCGGTGTTGAGGATGGGTTTGTCATGTTCTTTGGGAGTTGTGGGCGGATCAGTGGTCCAGTTGGGATGATTGACAGCCACATCTTTGCAATTGGGCGTCCATTTGTCGAAATCACTGTTCCAGCCACTCATGCCCCATTTCAGTACTTTGGCATCCCGGTAACCACTTAAGCGCAACGCGACTACGGCATGGGCTGCACTCTGGCCTGTATAGCACACCACAATAATGGGTTTGCCCGCCGTATTGTTCTGTGCAGTCGTTAACACATCCGCCAGGGTGGAATTGACAGCACCGGGAATGTGACCACTTTGATAATCTGCAGCAGAACGAATGTCAATAATGTAATAATCACTCAGATTATCTTTAATGGCACTGGCTGGAACAATCCAGTCGGTTAAAATGTCCGGAATGTCCATGTCATGGTCCACCAGGTAGTTCACCAATGTGGTGAATTCCACATTTTCACTTTCGGTGGACGTGCTGCAACTTAATACAAAGGCGATGAGGAAGATAAAGAGGACAGAAGACAGTTGTTTAATGGTAAAACGTTTCATGTTACCCCTCCAGCGTTATTTGTTAAAAGATTCACAAGAAAAATAATAGGCGGAAATGTTGACTGTCAAGATATTTTATAAAATATAATTTTGTGTTAATCAATATTTAGTTTTGTAAACATTTGGTGTAAAAAGTGTTCCCTACTTGAATGATTTTGAGTTTATATTGATATTTTAGAAAGCACCGGGGATAGCATGCGGCTGGTTTTACTAATTTTGATTGCATTTCTTTTTACCCAATGTGCCCACAAGGTAGCGCCGTCCGGAGGGCCCGAGGACAAAACCCCACCCGTGCTTGTTCAAACGGAACCGGATTCGTTTCAGGTGAAGGTCCCACGGTCAGCGGCCATACGGCTGATTTTTTCTGAAAAATTGCAGGAATCGTCGGTTTCAGAACAGGTGTGGATGATTCCGGAGCCATCCAATGGCATTCAGGTAACGGTTAAAAAAAACAGGATTATGATTCAACCGCGGGATTCCCTGCTACCGGATTTGACTTACCAGGTGATTGTGGGAACCGGGGTCAAAGACCGCCATGGCAATCCCCTGAGGCAGCCGGTACAGCTGATTTTTTCCACCGGAGAAACCATTGATTCCGCCCGTATTGAAGGGCAGGTATTGCTGGACGGATCATCGGAACATTGGGTAATACTGGCCCATGCCTTTCGCAACGAGGCTCCGGAATCGTTGCTTTTCCGAAAGGCGGCCTATTTTCTGCCACTTGCCCAAAACGGTAGTTTCCGGCTGGGAGCGTTGCGGTACGGTTCTTATTTTGTGTATGGTTTAAATGATGCCAACGGTGACCGGCAGTACCAGGTAGGGGAGGCCGTGGCGTTTCCGCCGTTCCCCGTTTCCCTTACGGAACAGCAACCCGATTTTCGGAGGCTGATTTTAAAGCCCGTCAGCGAAGATATGCAGGCGCCGCATTTACGCGCGGTACAGGCGGTCAATGCCAGACGAATTCTGTTGGAGTTTGATGAAGCTGTCGGATGCATTCCTTCTGCGCGTGTAGAATTAATCGATTCCCTTCGACAGACCCCACTGGGCATTTTCGGCGTAAACAGGAATCCCGAGAATAAACGGCAGATTCTGATATTTACCGAATCTCAACAAAATGACGTGTACACCGGGTGGATAACCGGAATTTGCGATACCAGCGGCAATTCAACGGACACATTGCACCTGCGATTTACGGGTACGGCACAACCGGACACCATCCCTCCAGCTGTCGTACACACCCGACCTGAACATGGGGCGGAAGATGTACCGTATCACGCAATCATTCAAATAACGTTCAGCCAACCGGTGGACACCGCAACCGTGCCTGCGAGTATTTTTCTCCTGACAGGTAAAAAGGACACGGTAAGCGGCAGATGGGATTTTCAGAACTTCTTGCAGCCGATATTCAGGCCCGATTCGATTTTGGCGAAAGGAGCATCTTACCAAATCGTGGTAAATGAGGGTACATTAAAAACGCTGTGGGGAGAACAGTTCGGTGATTCGG
>WGBF01000356.1 GCA_015494485.1 bacterium
ATCACCAGTTCACCTTTTGGCTGCAACAACTCCAGATGCACCGGATAGGTTCGGAAGGATTTATTCACAATTCGAACATTGTACAGATTTTGAATCGTTCCATCCGGATTTTCTTTAGCCAGTACCCCAGGTGTCCGAAGTACTGCAGCTTCCACCGGTGAACGGGTAAATATGAGGTAAGATAGTAATGAGAATAAGGCCAGAAAAATTACCGTATAGCCGATAATCCGCGGGGTAATCTTTAATTTTTCCCCTTTTAAAATAGAATTCAGTGACGCGTAACGAATCAGCCCTTTCGGCCGACCGATTTTTTCCATCACTCCGTTGCAGGCGTCAATACACGCGGCGCAATTAATACATTCCAGCTGCGTTCCGTTGCGGATGTCGATGCCCGTAGGACACACCTGCACACACAGTTTACAATCAATACAATCCCCGGCATTGGGGTTGGGTTGATTTTTCCGAATGGGTGCCCGCGGTTCACCCCGTTTAAAATCGTATGCTACCACAATGGTATTGGGGTCTAATAACACACCCTGCAACCGACCGTAAGGGCACACCATGGTACACACCTGTTCCCGAAAGCGCGCATACACCCCGTAAAATGCCAGACTAAACAATAACATCATGGAGAGACCGGCCAGGTGCTGGGTGGGGGGATCCGTGACGATTTTCCACAACGCATCAATCCCAATGATATACGCCAACAACGTATTGCCAATTAAAAAGGAAATGGCAAAGAAAATACTGTGCTTCAGCGCCTTTTTGAAAATTTTCTCTTTCGTCCAGGGTTGAGCATTCAGTCTTCGTTGCTGGGGAGCATCGCCTTCAATTAAATATTCAATTTTTCGGAAAACCATTTCCATGAAGATGGTTTGCGGGCAGGCCCACCCGCACCATACCCGCCCAAACAATGCGGTAAACAATATGATAAAAATGATGAACGTAATCACCGCAATGGCAAAGAGATGCAGATCCTGCGGCCAGAAAGGTACCCCAAACAAAATAAATTTGCGTTCAACAATATTTAACAAAATAATTGGTTGCCCATTTATTTTAATAAACGGGGTAGCAAATAAAATGGCCAATAAAATATAGCTGACGTACGTTCGTGCGCGGTAAATCGGGCCGGAGGGTTTTTTGGGGTAAATCCACACACGCTTACCTTCTTCGTCAATGGTAGAGACGTGATCCCGGAAGGACTCGTCTATTTTCGGTTGTGCACTCATAATAATACCCTCAACTATTGGTCTTGATACGTTTACCCCTCTCAGCCAAACAATCATTATCGGTTTCTGTTTCCGATTCACCAGAAACAGAAACCGACAAATTTAATCACTGCTGCGCTGCTTCGCGATCGTATTTTTCGCCTTCCGGTGCCTTGGCATTGGGGGGATTGGTCCCGTACAAGCTCCAGACATAACTGGCAACCTGGATGATCTCGTCTTTTTTCAGCACCGGTCCCCAGGGCACCATTCCTTTTTGCGGAACACCCACCGTAATGGTATGCACGATGTCTTTGAAACTCCCACCGTGAATCCAGTAAGCATCGGTTAAGTTCGGCCCAATACCCCCTTCCCCGTTAGGGCCGTGGCATGCAACACAGTTTTTGGTATAAACGGCTTTTCCGGCTTCCAGGGAGGCCTTGTCGGTCAGGGGTTTTAAATCCTCCTCAGGAATTGCTGCTGCCGCACCACCCGATTTTTGGGAGCCGTACAATTTTTCTGCTCGGGCCATTTCTTGCTGGTATTCCTCAATGGAAGATGGTCCAATGCCCAGAACGTGATAATACAGCAAGTACACCACAGACCAAATAATAGTGATATAAAACAGCATTAACCACCAGGGGGGTAGTTCATTATCCAGCTCCTGAATACCGTCAAAATCGTGATCTAAAAGTTCATCTTTTACTTTTTCAATTTTTTTAACCATTTATTTCTCCTCCTTTATGGTCGCCAGTGTCATCAAGCGGCAAATTGCCCATTTTGTTTACAAATTTTTTGTCCAGGCGAATAACCCGCCAGATGATTAACAAAAAGGCGCTGAAAAACAGCAACAGGGAAATGACCGGCCAAATTTCGATGCCTTC
>WGBF01000357.1 GCA_015494485.1 bacterium
GGGCGAAGGGGTAACGCTAAGCACGTTCAGGTATACGCGTTACCCATGAACGGTGGCGAACCCTATCCGGTTACGGAGGCACCGGCTTCCGTGGCGGGATACGCCATTTCCCCGGATGGAAAATGGATTGCCTACCGTTACACAACGCCGCTCTCCGCCGAAGAGAAAAAGGCGCGCCAGGCAGGTAAAGACTGGACGGAATTTGAACGCAATTTCCGTTTTAGCCGAATTCACCTGAAAAACCTGGCTACCGGTAAAGATACCGTCATTACCCCCAATGACCGCAACGTGTGGAGTTTTGTGTGGTCTCCCACTTCAGACCGGATAATTTACACCGCTTCGGCCAAGCCGCTAACGGATGATTCGTACATGTTCAAAAAAATCTACCAGGTAACACTACCCAACTTTACCAATCGTCTGGTCGTGGACCCAACCGCTAAAATTGGGGCAATGGCCGTCAGCCCCAATGGGAAGGTTCTGGCGTACCTGGCAGGCGTGGATATTCACGACCCTACCTCCGGCACCCTGTTTATCGTGGATTTAACGACCGGTACGGTAACCAACATCTCCGGGGACCTGGAAGGAACCAACCTGTGGGTGGATTGGTATTCCAACAGCCAGGTCATCACTGTTACCGAAGAGGGCGTGTACACCAACATTCTGCTGTGGAAACTTTCCAGCAAAACCCATCGCACAATACTGAAAAATGGTCCCATTTTTACCCGTTTAAGCTGGAACCGCAAAGCTAAACGTTTTGCGTTTGCTGGCAGTACTCCCACCCATCCCAATGAATTGTACGTAGCCCGGTGGAAAAAAACACCCGTGCAGTTAACCAACAGCAATCCGTGGTTAAAGGAAATTCGATTTGCCAAACAGGAAGTTATTCAATGGAAAGCCAAAGATGGACTAACCATTGAGGGAATTCTGTTAAAGCCGCTGGATTTTAAAGAAGGCACCAAATATCCCCTGGTGGTCCAGGTTCATGGAGGCCCGGAGTCGGCTTATTTGAACGGGTGGATTACCTATTACAGTCGCTGGTCGCAGTTGCTGGCTGCCCGTGGCTACATGGTATTGATGCCCAATTATCGTGGCAGTACCGGCAGAGGTACAGTATTTTCCAAAGCCGACCACAAAGATCTGGCCGGAAAAGAATTTGACGATGTGCTGGCCGGTATTGACTATTTAATCCAGAAGGGATGGGTACATCCGGACAAAGTGGGAATTGGTGGCGGTTCCTACGGGGGTTATTTCAGCGCCTGGGCAGCAACCCGCCACAGCCAGCGGTTTGCTGCATCAGTGGTGTTTGCCGGCATTAGCAACTGGATTAGCTTTACCGGTACAACCGATATCCCCCACGAAAACAGTCTGGTGCACTGGGCAATGTATTGGTACTATAACAAAGAAAACGAACAAAAATACTGGGAACGGTCGCCACTGGCGCACATCCGGAATGCGCAAACCCCAACGTTAATTTGCCACGGGGAAAAAGACCTGCGGGTACCTCTGGGACAGGGCAAAGAATTGTACCGCGCGTTGACCATCCGCAATGTTCCCACGGAGCTGGTGATTTACCCCCGGGAACCCCATGGACTTCGGGAACGGGCCCATCAGCTGGATTTCATCAATCGGGTGCTGAACTGGTATGAAAAATATTTGAAATAACATTACATTTACTGAAATGTCCAGTGAATAATCCCCGGTGTGCGTTGCCGCCGGGGATTTTTTTTGTGTAACCGAAAGAAGGCGCTTACAGCCGGGACGTAATCCCTTTCCGCCCATATTGAAACACTCAAGGGGCCCTTTCCATCCCCTGCTGCCAATGTAAGCAGAATTGCTTTATGAATCGGAAGGTAAGCAAACGATTTGGTCAGGAGAAGAAGCTTAGCAAGTGCTCCACAAACTGCAGTTTGGCATCATCCGGTTTGTAAAAGGCATAAATGACCTTCAAATTGCGAAGAACACGGGCCACAATTTCCCGATTATCGCATCCGTTTAATACCGTTTCCGGTTCGGCATGATGTGCATTTTCCAGAAACCGCAAGCATTCATTTCGGGAATAAATTTTGCCCTCGTTAAAGGCATCAAAAAAGATTTCATCTTCTCCGTTGTAAAATTTTAACAGAAAATGGCTGGGCATGGATACGCCGTAAATGGGCAAATTCAACCGATGGGCCAGCAACAAATACACAATGGACAGCGATATAGGTATTCCCTTTTTACTTTTCAACACCCGGTCCAGGTAAATATTGTCCGGGTTGTAATAATCTGCCCGGTTCCCCCGAAATTTGTGCCGGGAAAATAAGATAAAATTCAGATGGTCCAGAAATACCAGGGGATG
>WGBF01000358.1 GCA_015494485.1 bacterium
AACGGGAATACCTGGATGCCCTGGCGGCCCATGCGGTGGACCTGGAAGAAAAAAAATACTGGGAAATGCGCAAGCGTTTCCTGCGGGATACCACCATCATTCAGCGTTCCCCGGAACTCACCGAAATGGCGGATATTTACGTCACGGAAGACATTTTAATGGAAATCGACAAGGAATCCTCCACCGGGCAGATTCCCGTTTCCGGAATGGGGCAGGGGGACCGCCACATGGGCATTGGGTTTGATGCGGAACGTTTCAGCCACTTTCATATCGTGGGGCCGGCCCAGAACCGTTTGCACGAAGGCGACCCCGAAGAGGAATTGTCCGTTACCCTGGGGCGGCGCCATCGCTATTGCCAGTTCGATGACCAGGGCAACTTGTTGAACCCGGATTTCCCCACGGTCAAGCTGCGGAGTCCCATTCTGTACAATGCCGTGCCGCTGGAAAGCGGGGGGCGGGTTGAGTTGGCCTTCATTAAGGTGGCGGAAAAACACGGGACCCTGGTGGTGGTGGACTTTTTGCGAATGCTGAATGCGTACGATTACTGGCTGGAAGCCGGTGGATTTACCCGGTTGCCCCGCGTTGTGGTGCCCCGGTTTGACCGCGAGCTGCTGGACCACTTACAGGTGCATCCGCGGGTGACCCGGGAATTTCTAACCGACCTGTGGGCCATGCCCATGTTTGAAATTCAATACGACCCGAATATGGACCAGCTGGTCAGCTACATTCGTCAGAGTGTGGCTTCTGCCCGCAACGGTACGGCACTGATTAGCGGTTACCTGGAAATCAGTGAACATGACATTATTGGCGGGATGGAAATTTTGCCGCCCGTTCAGGAAAAAATTGAAAACTTTTTGAAGGTTGGCGTGGATGTGCTTCACATTCACGGGCTGCGGAACAAGGACAATTATTTTGTGACCTCCCAGGCGGTGCGGGCGGTTCACCATTACCTGCTGGCCAGCGGGCGCCGTCATTTGATTTCCATTATTGCCTCCGGGGGCATTCGCCTGGCCTCCGACAGCCAGAAAACGGTGCAGCGGGGGGCCGCCGCCACCCTGATTGATTTTGCCGCCTTGCTGGCCCTGGACCCCTACGCCTACCGGGCCATTCTGGAAGAGCAAACCACCACCGAAAAACTGCTGAACCTGGACATTGACTGGGCGGTGGAACGCCTGGACAACCAGATGGAAAGCCGCAAGGTGCAGATTCTGGAAGTGCTGGGGGCTGCCGGATTCAAGGATTTGAAGAAAACCGTGGGCGAAGAAGGCCGCCTGATTGATTTTTACGCCCTGGAGGAGGGGCTGCAAAAAGACATTTTCGAAAAGGAAGAAAAACTGGAACAGTACGAAGCGTTGAACCGCGAATTAATTGCCAGTGAGCCCCTGCCACCGGAAGCCTCCCCCCGCTATTCGCAGCTTAAGGAACGCATTGTGCCCCTGCGCCCCCCGCACGATTTTTACGAACTGGACGAAGTAAACCAGATGGTGTACCGTCGGGACCATGTGTGGCCGGGTACGGTCATTGAAACCATGGGGCGGATGGCCGGCGGCGATTTGCGCATGTTGCAACTGCGCAATGTGAAGTCCACCGGGCTGCTGGGGGACGGCTTTGACGTGATGAAAATTCTCTACCAGCGGGACCCGGACATGATCCCCGAAGCGGAACTGGATACGGTGCAGACCGCCGTAATGCTGGACAAAGACCTCATTCTCCGCGCCCCCTGGATGTTCGGGGGTAAATCAGTGGGTTCCATCGGGCTGGACTCCTGGCGGGCGCACGTGATTGCCGCCCGGGAGCTGGGCATTCAATTCGACACCGGCGAAGGCGGCTACCCCACCAGCTTCTTCCTGAACCGCAAAGGGGAACCCATCTTTTTTACCGAACCGGAAATGAGTGCCATTAAAAGCTTTTTTACCCACGACACCCACTACACCGTGCGGAAAATCCGGGAAATTTTGGAGAAAAACGGCATTACGGAAAACACCCACCCCGGCATCTTCGAAAAATTGAACCAGTTCCCGGAACTGCAACCGTTTCTGTTTTACACCGTGGTGTCCGCAGCGGACGAACCATACGTGTCCACTGAAATGAAAACCGGGCTTTTCGGGGTGACCAAGGAAACCATTAAAAAAGCGCGCCGGGTGGTTATTGCTTACAGCCAGGGGGCCAAAATGGGCATCGGGGGGCACATTCTGGCCAAAAAGGTGAACAAGCTGGTGGCGTACCTGCGCGGGGTGGAAGGGCTGGAATTCCTGGATGACGAGAAAGCCCAGCAGTTGATTCATCAACTGGAAAAAATTGAAAAAGATGCCAGCCATCCCCTGAAGTCCGTAGTACAGGGGGCGTCGCCGGTAATTCAAAAAGCGTACGATGAAAACACCATCTTCCCGGAACTGAAGACCTGGTTGTGGAAAATCCAGCAGGCTGCCTACACCCTGCATCACGAAGGGCAGTTGGACCCCATTGAGTTCGAACACATCATTCGGTTAACGGAAGAAGTCATCGGGTTGTCCTACACCAGCATTATTTCGCCCTTTCCGTTTCACAATTGTTATTCCATTGAAGATGTGAAAGCATTTATTGACATGGTGCGGATGATTAATCCCACGGCGGTCATCAGCGTGAAAGTGTCCCCATCAGTGGATATTGAATTTATTGCCGCGGGGCTGGGGCGGATTGCCCGGGACAACACCGAAGAAGCCCTGAAAAACAAAATGCGGGAAATTGAAGAAAACACCACGGAATTGTCTGCCATGCTGGCGGATTACGCCAAACGCTACGGCATGAAGATTGAGCTGTGGCTGGACGGTCCCCGCGGCGGTACGGGCGCTTCCCCCAATATCATTAAAGGGCAAATGGGGATGCACATCGAATACGCCATTCCCCTCATCCACGACCGGCTGGTGAGCGACGGCTTGCGCAACCATGTGAAATTCTTTGTTTCCGGGGGCATCCGCACTTACGAAGACGTCATCAAGGCCATTGCGCTGGGGGCTGATGGAGTTATCTGGGGTACGGCGCCCATGGTAGCCATTGGCTGCGACCGCAACCGCAACTGCCACGATGGCTGTTCCCGCGGGATTGCCACCAGCAACCTCATCATGCAGAATCTGCGGGATGTGGACGTCAACTCCCGGCAAATCATCAACGCCTTTACCATCATGCAAATGCAGGTGATTAAGGCACTGGCCGGGCTGGGATTTAAAGACATCCGGGAACTGCGCGGACGGTTCGACAAAATCCAGTGGATGGGACTCAAAGAGCGGGTGGACTTCCGCATTCGGCAGCACAAGGATTACCTGCGGCAACGCAAAGTGCAACTGGCTACCGCCCATCCCACCGGGCAGTCCAATTGCGGCGTGGCGGCGGTAATTGGGACGGAGCCCATCCCCAGTTACGTACTGGACCGCACGCTGCATGCCATGAAAAACCGCGGCATGGATGGCGTGGGGGTAGGCAAAACCCTGTGTTTCCCGGAATTCCCGGAACACTATGCCTACCGCATTATGGTGAAGGGCAAGCTGCAACTGGAGGTGGAAGCCGAACTGGAAGCGGAGCGTCACCGCTTTGATTCCGAAGCCGAATTCCGCCGGTATGCCCGCCAGCAGCTGTTGGCGTATCGGGCACGCCTGGCGGAAAAAATTAAAAAGGTGTTTCTGGACCCCTATTTTGAATACGCCGGGGAAACAACCATTTCTGCCGTGCGCGAACCGTACAAGCGCGATGCCGAAGGAAATGAACGGGATTACCGCGAATTCGGAAACGAGCATACCGACCCCGGTGATGTGTACCGCTTTTTTGTGCGGGTAAAACCGGAAGTGTTGCGGGAATTTATTGAACACCAGTTGCTGTTAGCCCCGCGGTTTCAGTATTTCCGGGAATTTTTCCCCGGTGTAAATGCCACCAACTACCGGGAAAATTCCAGGTTCATGCAAAAAGCGGAAGACCTGTTCGTGTTCAACCACACCGTGCTGCTCACCCAGATTCTCTACGTGTGGGACGTGGAACCGGAAGAGTGGCGCGTGTTCATTCAAACGGATAAAACCTTTAAAGAATACGCCGATATTTTGACCCGTTCCAACCCATTGGAAGCGGACATGCTGGACACCTACGGCGAAAGCTACCTGTACCTGCTGCGGGAATTCATCCGATCCAACCCCTGGCGGTGGAATAAGGAAAAGTACCAGCCCCGCCTCCGGCGCATTGCCGCGGTGATGTCCAGCGGAAAGAATTTCGCGGTGTGGAAAACCGCCGGTCGGGAAATTCCCTGGGAAACGCCTGCCGCACCCAACAACATCATTCACGTGCGGCTGGCAACCGGTTCAGTAGTGGAGCAGATGAATGCCCACCCCTTTGCCAAGCTCCACACGGCGTTAACCCACAACGGGGAAACCACCAACTACGAAACCCTCAAGCAGCGGGTGGAACAGTTCGGTCTGCCGCCGCTGGCCACCACGGACACCGAAGTGGCGTCGCTGAAATTTCATTTGCTGGCAGAAGAACTGGAATACCCGGATTGGGCCCTGTTCGAAAGTTTTTCACCCACCACCGGGGATGACCTGGCGCTAATTCCCCCGGAATTGCGCAAGCAACTGGAAGAAGTGCAGCGTGTGGAATTCACCAGCTCCCCGGATGGCCCGTACCAGTACCTGTGTCTGCGGCATCTCCCGGACAAAGGCGTAACGGAACGCATTGACCTGAAAGACCCCGCGGACCTGCGCCCCAGCACCACGGCATTCTGGTGTGAAAATAAAAATGGTAAACCGAGGGCATTTAGCATCATTGCTTCCGAAGAGCAGGCAGTGCAGCAAATGATGCAGTTGCTGGATGCCGAAGGCCTGGTAGATGGTGGCGCGCCGGATGAGACCTTCGTCAGTAACGGAATGATTAGCCGCTTCCATTACGATGAGCAGGGAACTAT